>JAJDNT010000031.1 GCA_022340515.1 Deltaproteobacteria bacterium | reverse complement strand
GCCTGAGCGGCTCGCGACCCGCCCGCCTCGCCTTGCCCGTCCGCCACGGCTGAAGCCTCGCGACGACGGGCCGGCTCGCATGGCGGGCGTGGTGGCGGGCAGGTCGAACCGCAGAACAAGGAACCGCAGAATGATGAAGTGATCACTTCGATATTCGAAATTCCTTGTTCGACATTCTGCGGTTCAACGAGACGGGAGCTTAGATGAGGTCAATTTTGATTGTTTTTCTCCTGAATTCTGGATTCTGACTCCTGGCTCCTTACTCTATGCCCCATGCTCTAAACGCTTTGTGGTGTAAACAATGATAGATAGACGTTTGATCCAAAACTTCGATTGGCTTCTGTTGCTTTTGACCTTCGCCATAATGACAGTGGGTTTGGCAACTCTCTACAGCGCCCTGTTCTCCGGAGGTGAAGTGCACGGCACCGTGATCAAACGTCAACTTTACTGGCTCGGGACTGGAGCACTGGTGATGATTTTGACTTTTAGTATAGACTACCAGTGGTTCGAGCGATTTGCCTATCCGGCCTATGTGATAGGATTGCTAATGCTACTGGCAGTGCTTTTTTTCGGCAAGACTGTGTCCGGTTCCAAACGGTGGCTCGACCTTGGACTAGTGGTTGCCCAGCCCTCAGAACTGATGAAGCCTCTTCTGGTCGTAGCTTTGGCTCGTTTTTTTGCCAGACAGGAAAAAAAAGGGGGCTACAGGCTGCGGGAGCTATGGCAGCCGGCAGTTGTGGTAATTCTGCCTGTGGCCCTGATCGCCATGGAGCCGGATCTGGGAACAGCCGCTCTGTTGCTCGCGATTTCAGTGTCGGTGATTCTTTTCGTAGGAGTTCGTCTTTCCTCGCTTATGGTCCTTGGGGGATTTGCTTTAGGGTCTCTTCCTCTCTTTTGGTTTCTCATGAAAGGTTATCAGAGACAGAGAATTTTGACCCTGCTGGATCCGGGGAGGGACCCTTTGGGAGCCGGCTATCACATAATTCAATCGAAGATTGCCGTTGGCTCAGGCAAGTTTTGGGGAAAAGGCTTTCTCCAGGGAACCCAAGGCCAGCTCCGTTTTATTCCCGAGCACCACACTGATTTCATTTTCACCGTTTTGGCAGAGGAGTGGGGTTTCGTGGGAAGTATGCTACTTCTGACTCTTTTCCTCTGCTTACTTTTGCGGGGTTTGAATGTAGCCCGTCGCTCCAGGGACCAATTTGGCACTCTCCTTGCCTTCGGAACCACTGCCATTATCTTCTGGCACGTGGCGATTAATGTGGCCATGGTTTTGGGCATGCTGCCGGTGGTGGGCATTCCCCTTCCGCTGGTGAGCTACGGAGGATCGTCGGCAGTAGCGACCTTAGCGAGTGTTGGAATTTTACTCAACGTGGCCATGCGCAAATTCGTCTTTCAGAAATAAGTGAGTGATTTCTTGGCCTTCCTGGATATTGTGATTTTTTTTACTTTTTTTCCTTGCAATGTAGAATATTGTGTGCTAATAAAATCTGCCGAAAAGACACAAAGGGATTGCCACACCAAACTTCGTACCAGAATCACTCTTTACGACTAAAGTCTTCTTTGAACAATTTAGGGGATTGGTGGTTTTGGAAAGGGCTGGGGTGCTTAATATTGGATAGTGCCCAACCCTGACAAGGGTTCTTCAAGACAATGAGATTGTTAAGATTTTAACAAAGATACATTCGCCCCGTGTCGAGGTGCGCGAAGCATTTCGGAGAGCGAGACCATGATCAATCCGGATATTACCCTTTTTGTTCAGATGATCAATTTCTTGATCCTACTTTTTATCCTCAACTTGATCCTCTTTCGCCCCATCCGCAATATCATCAGGGAACGAAACCAAATTATTGAAAGTTTCAATTCGGACATTACCTCTCTGACAGACGAGGCCCAGGATTCCATGGAGCGCTTTGAACAAAAGGTTCTGGAGGCCAAGAAAGAGGGAATGTCCCGGGTACAAGGCAAGAAGGGCGAGGGAGAGCAGGCAGAGGCAGAGCTTATCGCAGCAACCAATGAGGAGGTCCAGGCCAAGATCCAGGAGGCCCGGCAGAAAGTGGCGTCGGACATCCAGGGGGCTCGGACCCAACTGCAGGCTCAGGTGCAAGCCTTTTCTGTGGCAGTGACTGAGAAAGTACTGGGGAGGAGCATCCAATGAACTGGTTGAGGCTGAAAGGGGCCGACACAATTTTTGTCACTTTTGGCTGTTGCGGCCTCACGGTATTTCTGTCCGCGGGGCTGGCCTGGGCTTCAGGGGAAGGTGGCCATTCTATGTGGCCAGATTTCTTCTATCGGCTGCTCAATTTCACTATCATGGTGGCAGTGCTGGTGTTCCTCTTCAAGAAAATGAATCTCAAAGGCTACTTCACCAAACGGACCGAAACCATCTCCAACACCCTCAGGGATCTTGAAGAAAAGAAGAAGGAAGCGGAGAAAACCTACGAGGAATACAAGCAGAAGCTTGCCCGACTGGATGAGGAAACCGATCGCATTCTGAAAGAATATATTGAACAGGGCGAGAGGGAGAAGGCCAAGATTATTGCCAACGCTGAAAAGGCTGCGGCGGAGATCCGCCAACAAACAGATGTTGCCATTGAACAAGAGATCAAGAGCGCTAAGGAGGGGCTGCAGAAGGAGATCGCTGAGCTCTCCGTAACTGCTGCCGAGGCGCTTCTTAAAGAGAAAATTGGGGACGAAGATCAGAAAAAACTGGTTGATGAGTTCATGACAAAAGTAGTGGAGGCCAAGTGACCAATCAGATCTTAGCCAAAAGGTATGCCAAGGCGCTGCTGACTCTAGGTCGCGAAGACGGCAATTACGAGAAATACGGGAAAGAGCTGGATCAATTCGTGGCCTTCTGGGAGGGGACGCCGGAATTTGCCGATGCTGCTTCCAATCCCATGTACGCCAAAGATAGCCGCAAGGTTATCTGCAGGGCAGTGGTGGAGAAGATGGGATTTTCTCCGGTCTTCAAGAGTTTGATTGATTTGATGATGGAGAAGAACCGTTTGGCCATTATTCCCGGCGTTTGCAGCTTCTATGAAAAACTTCTAGACGAAATGGCCAAAATTAGTAGGGCCAAGGTAATCAGTGCCATACCTCTCTCCGAAGAGGCGGTGGAATCCATAAAGGCTTCCTTGGAAAAAAAGGTTGGCCAGGGCATTGTTGTTGAAACAGAAATTGATCCCGAGCTTATTGGTGGTGTTGTAGCTCGGGTGGGAGATTTGGTTTTAGATGGTAGCGTCAGGACTCAACTGGCGAGTATCAAAGAAACTCTAATAAAGGGGTGAGGCGAGCCGATGGAAATCAGGGCCGAAGAAATCAGTCAAATTATTAGGGAACAGATCAAAGACTACGACAAAAAAGTTGAACTGAGCGAGACCGGTACCGTTCTCACTGTGGGTGACGGTATTGCCCGCGTCTACGGGGTAGAGAAGTGCATGCTCATGGAACTCCTGGAGTTTCCCACCGAGCACGGCGTTGTCTATGGCCTCGCCCTTAACCTGGAAGAAGACAATGTGGGTTGTGCCATTATGGGCGAAGTTACCCACATCAAAGAGGGCGCTGAGGTCAAGCGCACCGGTCGTATTGCCGAGGTGCCGGTGGGAGATGCGGTTGTCGGTCGGGTGGTGGACCCGGTGGGGCAGCCCCTGGACGGCAAGGGCCCCATTGAGGCCACCGAGTTTTCCCGAATCGAGCGGATCGCCCCCGGGGTTATTCAACGCCAGCCGGTGGACGAGCCCATGTACACCGGGCTCAAGGCCATAGATGCCATGACCCCGGTGGGCCGGGGTCAGAGGGAGTTGATCATTGGTGACCGCCAGATCGGCAAGACCGCCATCGGGGTGGATGCTATCATCAATCAGAAGGGCCAGGATGTTATCTGTATCTACGTTGCCTGCGGCCAGAAAAAATCAACGGTGGCCCAGGTGGTGGAGACTCTGAGGAAGCATGGCGCCATGGACTACACTATTGTGGTTTCGGCCTGCGCCAGTGACCCTGCCTCGCTGCAGTACATAGCTCCTTTCGCGGGATGCGCCATGGGAGAGTATTACCGGGACCGCGGCCAGCACGCGCTGATCATCTATGATGACCTCTCCAAGCAGGCGGTTGCCTACCGGCAGATTTCCTTGCTCCTCAGGCGGCCGCCGGCCCGCGAAGCTTTTCCGGGTGACATCTTCTATAACCACTCCCGTCTCTTGGAGCGGGCGGCAAAGCTATCGGACAAAGCCCCCGAATTGGATTCCCAGTTCGTGAAAGGCGGAGGCTCCTTGACGGCTTTGCCCATCATTGAAACTCAGGCCGGCGACGTCTCCGCTTATATTCCCACCAACGTTATTTCCATTACCGATGGACAGATCTACCTGGAGCCAGGCCTTTTCTTCGCCGGTGTACGCCCGGCCATCAACGTGGGTCTTTCCGTATCCCGGGTGGGCGGCGCTGCCCAAGTGAAGGCGATGAAACAGGTTGCCGGCCGTCTCCGTCTGGATTTGGCCCAGTTTCGCGAGCTCGAGGCCTTCGCCAAGTTCGGCAGTGACCTGGACAAGTCCACCCAGCAGCAGCTCAATCGAGGTATGCGGTTGGTCGAGCTTTTGAAGCAGCCCCAATATGTGCCCATGTCCATGGCCAAGCAAGTGACGGCCATCTACGCTGGTACCCGGGGCTTTTTGGACAAGTATCCGGTAGATAAGTTGGCGGCATACGAGCCGCAAATGCTGGAGTTCATCGAGCAAAAGCATCCTGAAATCTTTGCGGAGCTCGAAGAGAAGAAAGAGATCGGCGACGAACTGGACGGGAAAATGAAAAAAGCTCTCAGCGAGTTCGACGAGATCTTTCAGGCCGCCGTTTAGAATCAGACAAAGGGAGCGAGAGAAGCGACCTATGGCAACCCTACGTGACATAAAAAGAAAGATCGAAGCGGTCAAAAAAACCCAGCAGATCACCCGGGCCATGAACATGGTGGCAGCTTCAAAGCTTCGCACTACCCACCAGAAGCTGGAGCAGTTTGTGCCTTATGCCAATCAGCTTAAGGAAATTATGAACCGGGTGGCGGCCGGGGTTGAGCCCCAGGGTTTTCCTCTGCTAATGGACCACGAGGAAGTGGTCAAGGTGGAGCTGATCTCCATCACTGCCGATCGAGGTCTTTGCGGCGCTTTCAATACCAACCTGATCTCTGCCGCGGAGAAGTTTATGGCAGCAAAGGAGCAGGAAGGTTTGGAGGTTTCGCTCTCCCTTATCGGCCGCAAGGGCAGGGACTATTTTCGCCGACGGAAGCGTCCCACCCGTGCTTTTCATGAGGGGATGCTCAACAACCCCAACATGGGCGATGCCACTACTATTGGCCAGGAAGCAATTGACCTGTTCCTCACCCATGAGGTAGATGAAGTCCATCTTTGCTACGCCCAGTTCATCAGCATGGCCAATCAGAGGCCCGTGGTCAAGAAGCTGTTGCCCATAGCCCCTGTGACCGTGGAAGAGGAAGAACAGGAACTTCTGGAATATATATTTGAACCCTCAAGAGAGGGGGTTCTCAATGATCTCTTGCCCAACTATATCCATTTGCAGGTTCTGGAGGCGTTTTTCCAGACCGCGGTGAGCGAGCACGCCGCCCGGATGGCCGCCATGGACAACGCGGTCAATAACTGCAAGGAAATGGTGCGGGATCTGACCCTTATTTACAATAAAGCCAGGCAGGCAGGCATCACCAAGGAACTTATGGACATCGTTGGCGGTGTGGAAGCATTGAAGAAATAAGAGTTTTTTTCAGCACTTCGTGAGGAGAATTTATGAATATCGGAAAAATCGTTCAGGTCATCGGCAATGTGGTGGACGTGGAGTTCGCTGAGGGGAAGCTGCCGGAGATTTTGTCGGCAATTGCCATCAGCAACCCCAGCATCAGTGATGAGGAAGGCAATCTTATCGTGGAGGTGGCTCAGCATCTGGGCGACAATGTGGTGCGCTGCGTGGGCATGGACACCACTGACGGTTTGGTCAGGGGCATGCCAGCCAAGGACACTGGGGCGCCAATTCAGATGCCAGTGGGCAAGCCCAGCCTTGGCCGGGTGCTCAATGTGGTGGGTCGGCCAGTTGACGGTCTTGGGCCGGTTGATGCCGAAAAGTTCGCCGACATCCACCGGGCGGCACCGCAGTTCACCGAGCAGGATACCTCGGTAAGGGTTTTGGAGACCGGGGTCAAAGTCATCGATCTTTTGGTGCCATTTCCCCGTGGCGGCAAGATGGGAATGTTTGGTGGTGCCGGCGTGGGCAAGACGGTTATCATGATGGAGATGATCCACAACATCGCCATGCAGCACAAGGGCATCTCGGTTTTCGCCGGGGTGGGGGAGCGCACCCGCGAGGGTAACGACCTCTACCTGGAGATGAAGGAATCGGGCGTGTTGCCCATGGCAGCTCTGGTCTACGGCCAGATGACCGAGCCTCCTGGAGCCCGGGCGCGGGTGGCCCTTTCCGCCCTGACCCAGGCCGAGTATTTTCGGGATGAGGAGGGTCAGGACGTGCTCCTTTTTATTGACAATATTTTCCGCTTCACCCAGGCCGGTGCAGAGGTTTCGGCCCTCCTGGGCCGCATGCCATCAGCCGTGGGTTACCAGCCCACCTTGGGAACCGACTTGGGCGAACTCCAGGAGCGCATCACCTCCACTACCAAGGGCTCGGTCACCGCAGTCCAGTGTGTGTACGTGCCGGCAGACGACCTCACCGACCCGGCCCCGGCAACTACTTTTGCCCACCTGGATGGCACCGTGGTGCTCAATCGGCAGATTGTCGAGCTGGGGATCTATCCGGCGGTGGATCCTCTGGATTCCACTTCTCGCATCCTCGATCCTCACGTTCTTGGTGACGATCACTATAATACCGCCCGGGATGTGCAGATGATCCTGCAGAAATACAAAGATCTCCAGGACATCATCGCCATCCTCGGTATGGATGAGCTTTCCGAAGAAGACAAAATTGTTGTGGCCCGGGCGCGAAGAATTCAGCGCTTCCTGAGTCAGCCCTTCTTCGTCGCTTCCCAGTTCACCGGCACGGACGGCAAGTACGTAAAGGTGGAAGACACGGTTCGCGCCTTCCGCGAAATCGTTGACGGCAAGCATGACGAAGTTCCAGAACAAGCCTTTTACATGGTTGGCGGTATTGAAGAGGTTTTGGATAAAGCCAAGACCATGGCGGCCGAATAACGGGCTGTTAATAATATAGCTCTAGAGATGGTGATTCTATGGCAGAGAAAACCCTGCATCTGGATGTGGTAACTCCCGAAAAGACGGTAGTTAGCGACGAGGTAGATATAGTGATGGCGCCCGGGTATTTTGGTGAATTCGGCGCCCTGCCCAATCACATTCCTTTCCTTGCCCAACTTCAACCCGGAGAGGTAAAGTATCGCAAAGGCGGCAAGCTCGAGTTCCTGGCTGTTAGTGGTGGCTACGCTGAAGTGCTGCCAACCAAGGTGACCGTCTTGGCTACAACCGCTGAACGGGCCCAAGAGATTGATGTGGAAAGGGCGCGGGCCGCAAAGGAAAGGGCCGAGCAGCGTTTAAAAGAACGGCAGGAGGGAGTAGATTTCGCCAAGGCTGAAGCCGCTCTGCAAAGAGCCATCGCCCGCATCAGAGCTGCGGAGAGAGCAGTAATTTAGCCGAGAGCGATATCCGATATTAACAAGGCGGATCCTTTAGAGGGTTCGCCTTTTTTTATGCGTATAGCGTCCAAATTGCGAATTGCGAATTTCGGATTGCGAATTTGAGGAAGCATAGGGCGCAGAGCACAGGGTTAAAATTTCGAATTTCGAAATTCGAATTTCGAAATTAAAAACTTTCTGACCTCTGACTTCTCTCCATGCCCTATGCTCTATGCCTTTCATGCAACGGACTACGGACCACGGACAACTGACGCTGCGCAGCAGCCGTTGCTTTTTCCCAGTAGATAAAGTAAAAGAGAAATCATGAAAGATGCTGCTGCCTTGGTCCTAGCCGCAGGCAAAGGGACCAGGATGTACTCAGATCTTGCCAAGGTCCTGCACCCAATTTGCGGGCGGCCTATGCTGGCCTATCCCTTAGCAGCGCTGGGGGAATTGAATTTAGACCGGGTGCTGGTAGTGGTGGGCCATGAGGCTGCAAGCATCCAAGAGATATTCTCGGAGGCCCCGGTGGAATGGGTATTGCAGAGCGAACAACTGGGAACCGGCCATGCGGTCCTTTGTGCGCTGCCACATCTGGCTGATTTTGTTGGCTCAGTGTTGATCTGCTGTGGTGACACGCCATTGCTAACCACAGCGACCTTGCACCTGTTTTTGACTAATCATCAAAGGAGTGACAAGGATTTGAGTGTCTTGAGCATGTTGTTGGACGAGCCGGGAAGTTACGGGCGCATTGTCCGGAATTCTGCCGGTGAAGTATCAGGAATCGTTGAAGCCAGGGATGCTACTGGTGCAGAGAAGGACATCCGAGAGGTAAACACAGGGATCTATTGTGCAAGGACGGCTTTATTGCAAGGTGTGGTCCCAGAAATTAGCAATACTAACGCCCAGGGTGAGTACTATTTGACGGATATGGTAAAACTGGCTGTGGAGCGCGGCTGGAAGGTGCAAGCCTTAGCTGGCTCCGATCCTAGCGAATTTATGGGCGTAAATACCGAGGAAGAGCTTGCAGCAGCCGAAAGAGTAATTGCAGGAAGGCATAGGGCATAGGGCATAGAGCCAAATTATTGCGGATTTAAGAAGGCACAGGGCATAGGGTTAAAATTTCGAACTGCGAATTGCGAAATTAGTGCATTGCGATTTGGACGAATCCGGCAGAGCCGGATGATAGAATGATTTGAACGGCTTGGACGATTTGAGCAACGCACCACTGATCCGCCTTAGGCGGAACAACGGACGGTTTGCTTTCAAGTAGTGAGGGGTAAAAATCTACTTCGGTTCTAAACGGAAACTCTCATCCCACGGAAGGTAGAAAAATGTGCGGGATAATTGGACATATTGGCCAAAATGACTGCGTGTCCCTGCTGGTGGACGGCTTGAGACGACTGGAGTACCGTGGTTATGACAGTGCCGGTATAGCCGTGGTCAGCAATGACAAAATCCAGGTGAGGCGTTGTCAAGGAAAATTGTCGCAACTTGAAATGCTCCTAGCTGAACAGCCAGTGAAAGGATCTGTGGGTATAGGCCACACCCGCTGGGCAACTCACGGCCCCCCCTCGGACATCAACGCCCATCCGCACAAAGTGGGGCCCATTGCGGTGGTTCACAATGGGATCATTGAAAACTATCTCGTACTGAAAAAAGAACTTCTGGAGATGGGCTGTGAGATCAACTCGGAAACAGACACTGAGATTGTGGCTCAACTCATTAACAACGAAGTCAAAACCGGAGCCTCTTTCGAGGAAGCGGTAAACAGAAGCCTTGAACAAATAGAGGGCTCCTATGCCCTGGTCATTCTCAATGAAATGGAGCCCGACAAGCTTATTGCCGTGCGGAAGGAAAGCCCTCTGGTTTTGGGTCTGTCTGCCGACGCCTTACTGGTGGCCTCAGATATTCCTGCCATTCTGGGTCATACCAGGGAAGTCGTCTTCTTGGATGACGGCGAGTTGGTAGTTCTTACCGAGAGTTCATTCGAAGTTAGAGGGAAGGATGGGACAGTTCGGGAAAAAGAGGTGGCCCACGTCACCTGGAACCCGGTAATGGCTGAGAAGGCAGGATATACCCATTTTATGGAAAAGGAGATCTACGAGCAGCCCCGCGCGGTTATTGATACTTTTCGCGGACGCATCAGTGAATCTACCGGTGAGGTTTTTCTGGATGACTTAAACTTAGACGATAATTTGATTCAATCCCTTGAAAAGATCTTCA
>JAJDNT010000011.1 GCA_022340515.1 Deltaproteobacteria bacterium | reverse complement strand
CAACACGGCGGGCATAATGAAGCCCAACACGACCGAGGACGTGGGCGGCACCCCACTGCTCAAGTACATAAAGACCAGAGTGGAAAAAATTTAGAGGAAGAAAACCACACACATCACAGCAGATGTCCTGCCTGCGCTTTTGCACTGAACAACAAGGGGAGTCGGTACTGCTCTCAGAACTCCAAAGAGACACTTGCCTATTGGCTTGGCCGGTTCAGTGATATCCTGGGTGCGGTGTTTAAGCTCTAGTCCCACCGAGATACGCCTCCTGCACTTCTGGATTGGCTAGAAGTGCTTCCGCTGTATCTTCCAAAACAATTCGTCCCACCTCCATGACGTAACCGCGATGTGCAAGTTTAAGGGCGGCTCTCGCGTTTTGCTCCACCAGAAGAATGGTTACTCCTGCTTGATTGACCTCATCTAATGTTTGAAAGATAGCTTTCACCAAAAGTGGCGCCAAGCCAAGACTCGGCTCGTCTAACAGTAGAATCCTTGGCTTATTCATCAGACCCCGCCCGATGGCCAGCATTTGCTGTTCGCCACCACTGAGGGTTCCAGCAAGCTGCTGGCGACGCTCTTTTAGAATGGGAAACAACTTATAAACCCACTCCCTAGTCTCATTAATTTGATGACCGTCTTTGCGGACAAAGGCTCCCATATTCAAGTTTTCCTGCACCGTGAGAGTGTCGAATATGCGTCTACCCTCTGGTACCTGGGCGATACCAAGTTTTACGATGTCATGGGCCCGAAGCTTTTGGAGTTCGGAGTTCTGAAAAAAAATAGTTCCTGCCGCCACTCTAACTAGACCGCTAATGCTGAGAAGTGTGGTTGATTTTCCTGCCCCATTAGCCCCTAGAATCGTAACTATCTCCCCCTGCTTCACTTGCAAAGTGACACCATGGAGAACCTCTATATTTCCATATTTCACCCGAAGATTTTCAATGTTTAGGAGCATCAACCTACTCCTCATCTGTGCCGAGATAGGCCTCAATTACCAGAGGGTCATTCTTGACTGTCTCAGCTGTGCCTTCAGAAATCTTGGCCCCATAGTCAAGGACAACAATATTTTCACAAACACGCATTACCAGACTCATGTCATGTTCGATGAGTAGAATGGTTGTTCTCTGATCCCTGATCTTGCGAATTAGGGTTATGAGATTTGTTGTCTCCTGTTCGTTCATCCCCCCCGCTGGTTCATCAAGAATGAGCAGGCGAGGCTCCGTGGCCAGGGCTCGGGCAATTTCAAGAAGTCGCTGATTTCCGTAGGAAAGATTTTTGGCCAGCTGTGCGGCATCTCGCCTCAGTCCGACAAAGTTCAGTGTTTGCACAGCCTTGGCAATGGCAGCTTCTTCTTCCCCCCGTTGGAAGGGAGTTCGGAGCATGGCCCGCAGAGAGCCCGACTTCATCCGACTGTGGCGTCCAGCCAGGACATTCTCTAAAACGGAGAGGTTTTGAAAAAGCCGGATGGTCTGGAAGGTCCTGGCAATGCCTAGAGAGATGATGTTATGGGTTAAAAGATTAACAATTGACTTTTCATCAAAAATTATTTCGCCCTGATCCGGTCGACAAATGCCTGTAATCAAATTAAAAACAGTAGTTTTACCTGCTCCATTAGGCCCGATCAGTCCCATGATGGAACCGGCGGGTACCTCGAAGGAGACGTCATTGACCGCCATCACACCCCCGAATCGCTTGGTGAGATTTTTGATGCACAACATACTCATGCCCTACTCTCCCCTGAGGATTCATCTGGCAGAACGTACCTCCTAGGCCGGGAAGGGAGAATACCCTCGGTTCGAAAAATCATCATGGCGATCATGGCACCGCCGAAGATGAGCATGCGCGCATTGGCAATCCCTCTGAACACTTCCGGTAAACCAACAATCAAAAAGGCACCCAATATTACACCGGGGATGCTGGCTGATCCTCCCAGCAAAATGAGAGTGAATAGGAGCACGGACTCCCAAAAACTAAATGACTCCGGTGATATAATGGTCATCTTTGAGGCGAAGATATCACCAACCATCCCCGCCCAGGCAGCTCCGATGACAAAACAGGCTAGCTTGTAATGGGCTACATTTATCCCGCTGCCTTCAGCTGCCACCTCATCTTCCCGTAGATAATTGAGGGCCCTGCCAAATCGTGAATTTTCCAACCTGTGAAAGAAGAACACGCTAACCGCCACGAATCCCCAAATAAGATAAAAGAATTCATGGGGACGACGAATGGAGATTCCAAAAATCGAGGGCCGATCAATTCCAAAAATGCCATTGGCTCCTTGTGTTATGCCAAAAATATCATTGATCAGGGCGATACGAACTATCTCTCCCAGACCGATGGTAACTATGCACAGATAGTCCCCCCGGAGGTGAATGATAGGACGCATGACAATCGCAGCGAAAAGTCCTGCAGAGAGGGCACACAAGGGCAGGAGCCACAAAACAGGAATATTAAAACGGGTATTGAAAATGGCTGCGGTATAGGCCCCTACAGCGTAAAAGGCGGCATGGCCGAGATTGAATAATCCGGCATGGCCTACAATGATATTCAGACTGAGCCCCAGGATGGCGTATAGGCCCACATTGTTGAGTACATCTACCCAGTACTTGTTGAGAAATAGTGGCGACATTGCCAAGAGCACTGTCATAGTGCTGTAGATGATCTTACTGTGGTCCCTCATACCTTTTCTGCCACCCGTTCGCCCAACAGGCCTGTGGGGCGCACAATGAGAATTAAGATCAGCACAACAAAAGCAATGGCATCTTTCCAAGCAATGGAAATGTAGGCCGCGCCCATAGCCTCGATGACCCCGAGCAGGATGCCACCCACCATAGCACCGGGGATATTGCCTATTCCGCCAAGAATAGCGGCGGTAAAGGCCTTTAGCCCGTAAACCCAACCCATGGTGAAGTTGATCTGCCCATAGAGAAGACCAACCATAAGTCCAGCCGCTCCCCCCAGCGCCGGCCCGATCAAGAAGACAATGAGAATGACCCGGTCAACATCGATACCCATCAACCTGGCTGCACCCTGATCGATGGCTGCTGCTCTGATAGCCGTGCCTATTCTTGTTTTGTGGATGTACAAATAGAGTGCGGTCATGATAGCTACCGAGGCAAACAATATCAGGAGCTTCACCAGAGGAAGGTAGATACCGAAGAGATTCACTGCAGTCCTGGGAAGGATACCCAGGGGATAGACTCGTAAGCGAGCTCCATATATAAGCATCACCGCGTTCTGAAAAAAAATGGAAGCCCCCAGAGCGGAAACAACTGCAGAAAGCCGGGGTGACTCTCGAAGAGGGCGGTAGGCCGTCCTTTCCAGAAGGGCCCCCACCACTGCCACCAGACCCATCACCATTGCGGCGAGGAGGAGGATAGCGAGAACTGGTCCGAATACATCGCTCAGTCCGAGGGAGGTCAACAAGGTCAGTCCTAGGTAGGAGCCAATGGTGAAAAGCTCTCCATGGGCGAAATTGATCAATTTCAGTACACCATAGACCATGGTGTAACCAAGGGCAATCAGGGCATAAATGGCACCAACGGCCAGACCATTGGTGAGCTGTTGAAAGAACTCTTCCATTGTCGTACGGAGAAATCGAGAAAGATCGGCTCACGGCAAATGAGCCGTGAGCCGATCTTGGTAGGAGCAGGATTACGGTTGCAAAATGAATTCGCCTTTTGCATTTACCCGGTAGACCCTATAGACCTCGCCAACTCTGTCACCCTTGTCATCAAAGGATATGGTCCCGGTCAGTCCCGGATAATTTTTGAGTTTGTTGTGCAAGTAGTCAGCCACCTTATCGGAATCGGTCGATCCGGTAGCCTTGATGGCAGCTGTTAGCACCCGGAAACCGTCTCCCGACAATACCGCCCAGATGGAACCGGGTGTTGTGCCATATTTCTTCTTATAGGCCTTGAGAAAATCTGACGCCTCTCTGGAGGGAAGATCTTGAGGAACCGGCGGGCTGAGAAAATAGAAGCCCTCCGCCGCATCCGTGCCGGCAATCTTGATCAGATCAGGATTATTGTTGGCGTCACCTCCGAGGAAAGGCACATTCCAGTTCATCTCTTTCTTCTGTCGAAGCAGAAGGCCGCATTCCGGATAGTAGCCAGTAAAGAAAACTCCATCCGGCCTGGCGGATTTCATCTTGGTGAGAATGGCGGTATAATCTCTTTCGCCGGGTGTGAGCGCATCGTAGAAAACAATGTTCACGTTTTTCTTCTCTAACAGAGCCCTCGCCTCCTCTGCGAGTCCCTTGGCATAGGTGGTATTGTCGTGGAGAATGGCAACATTCTTGTATCCAAATTTTTCCAGGGCCTGCACGCCCACCCTTCCCTGCTCGTCATCACGAGGAGAGGTCCGAAAGAAGTACTTCAAGCCTTTCGCAGTAAGTCGGACCGCAGTAGAACCATTGGCAATTTGTATAACTTTGGATTCGTCATAAATGTTTTGAGATGCTTCAGTAATGGATGAGCCGTAGGTACCGATTGCACCCACAACGTCTTGAGTTACCAGTTTTTGTGCGGCCAGGGCGGCGGTTTTGGGATCGCCACCGTCATCTGCGCTTATAACTTCGACCTTCTTGCCCAGAAGTCCACCGTGTTCATTTAACTCTCCGGCGAGCAGTTCAACGATCTGTTTCATATCCTGGCCTTCGCTCGCCCACGGACCGGTCAACGGCGCCATCAAACCTATCTTTATCGTACTGGCACCAAAGGTTGTTGCCGCAATCAAGCAAAACGCTGCTGTAAAAAATAGAATCTTCCTCATAGAACACTCCTCCATTAATCTTTACCATTACAAGGCCTGTTATCACTTCACTTCCGCCTCAACAACAACCCAGGCAAAATATCAGAGCCTACATCGCTAGTCAACCAGCGGTGTTTCCGCATAGATACTAGGCAAAGAACTTTGCACCGAACTCCTTCATCCATTCATCGATTTCCTCACCAAAGTGCTCTAGGAACTTATCCGCCTTTTTACCCTCGGTCTTCATAAGCTTTTCGGCGATGTTGGATGCCTTGCTGTAAACCTTTTCAAAACTCGTATCATCCAGTCCGCTGATCTCTTTGGCGTCCTCCTTCGAAATGTGACCAGCGTGGGCAAAAACCGATGCGAATACCCCAGTCATGTGTTTTACTTTTTCCTTAGCCATAAGTTTCTCCTTTCAGATTGAAATCAAGAATCCACGCTGTGATGAGTAAAGCATTTCCCGGAATAGCCGGGAGTTTTGGGCTATGAGCCGACCCCATAGCGTGACGTTCTTTAGTGCGATCACCGAAGCAAGGGTCAGAGCAATGGTCTTTCAAAATCCTCCCAGCACCCCTTTACTGAAGGGGCGATCAAGGGGGATTTATATCTCACTCAGATGTTCATCAAATAAGCTTAAAAGTTATTAATTAACGAGTAAATCTAAAGTATAACCGCAGCACAACCTTAAAGAACCGGTCCCAGTATGGCAATGGTATTATTCCATAGCCGGCGACCCCAGGTCCAACGCGCCACCATTTCGCTAGTGATCTGTCTGGATTTGGCGATATAGCTTTCCTGGCGTTGACGCACGTCGGCGGTCAACGACCGATCGTAGAACAAGATGTTGTTTTCGTAATCGAGTTCGAAGCTTCGGCGGTCCATGTTCGCCGAGCCGATCAAGGTCACCTGCCCGTCCAGGGTCAGGGACTTGGTGTGCAATAGACCACCCTCATATTCGAAGATTCGGACTCCGGCAGCGAGGAGATCGGCGTAATAGCTCCGACTTGCAGCACCGACGATCCATGAGTCGTTTTTCGCCGGAAAAATGATGTTCGTATTAACCCCCCGTCGGGCGCTGGCGCATAGTGCAGCCTGTATGGGATCGTCGGGAACATAGTACGGGGTTGAGATTACCAACTCATGGCGGGCGGTGTACATCAGCGAGGTAAAAATCTCGGGCATGGCGGAGTAGCGAACTGTCGGCCCGGTCCCGATAACCTGTGCCTGAAATCCGGATGGAGTTGACGGTATGGGCTGCCTTAGCAGATTGCTTATATCTTCCCTCACTTCGGTCATCCAGTCGCCGGCGAAGAGGTATTGGATTTGGCGGGCAATCGGCCCCTCGAACCTTATCATGGCGTCCACCCAGGGTGCATACTTCGCCTTGACCAGAAACTCCGGGTCAGCGCAGTTCTGGCTGCCGCAATAGGTGATGTTGTTGTCGATGACAACGATCTTTCGGTGATTACGCAGGTCAATACGACGCATCAGCGGTCGCAACAACGGATTGCCGATGGGCAAGGCGCTGGCCAGGCTGACGCCAGCTTCACCCATGGCCCGCCAGTGTTTTGAGTGAATCATGAGGCGTGAGCCCAGACTGTCCACCATGGCTCGGCAGATTACCCCACGGGCAGTAGCCCGCTTCAGTGCCTCCACCACCTTGCAACCGTTGTTGTCCGGCAGCCAGATGTAGAACAGCAGGTGGACATGGTCTTTGGCTCCATCGATGTCAGCCACTATAGAGGAAATGGTCTCGTTCGTATCTTCCATCAGTTGCGCCCGGTTGCCGCCGACGGCATTGAAGCCGTTGACTGATTTTCCCACTTGAAACAAGTGTGCGTAGCCTTCCGGCACATCTAGCTGCACACTCGTCGCCTCCGCTCCCGAGGCTTCGGCCACATTCGGCAGCCGCGAGATAACCCTGTGCACTCTCTCCACCCGGCGGCGACCTATGTTCGTTTCACCCAACAGGATGTAGGCCAGGATGCCCGCTACCGGAATCGCCATGATGACCACGACCCAGGCGATCCGCGAAGCTGGCTCCCGATGGGGTCGCAGCAGCACTCTCACGATGAGGGCGATCTGGATCAAAATGTGCAGGGTCAAGAACATTGTCGCTATAAATGGACTTTGACCCATAATGCAATTTCTCTTTTTTCGTTTTCCTCTAAGTTAAGGCTTAAGTTTTCGAGTGTCCCGCCTACGCCCTGCTGAGTTACTGCGTGCCAAGCAGGCGATAGAAATCATAGACCTGAACAGTGAAACCTTGCTCAGCACTCCAATACTTCAGTAGTACAAAACAGTCTGCTGGATTAGAGAATCATTCTACTTGGGGGTATATTTAAACTTCTGACCACCCACGCTGGCCTCCGCCATGGCACCCTTTGTTGGCATGGTGAAAACGGCCACTCCATTGCTGTAACTTGCGTCTTTGGACGCCCCTTCCTTCACAATGATTGCCGATACCTGAGCGCTGAGTTCTAAGTTCCCCTTCTTAAAAGTATCCAGCGTCTGTTTATCTTTAAAAAAGATTATTTCTCGATAGGACTGGCCACCGATCT
>JAJDNT010000324.1 GCA_022340515.1 Deltaproteobacteria bacterium | reverse complement strand
CTGCGGCTTTTATGCGCCGGTTGTTTTTGAGAAATAGTGAATGGATCACTAAAGGCGTGCTTAGTTAATTATCCTGCACCTTACCATAGGTAAGCCGCTCCTTGTCAATCGGGAAAACCACCATTTTGCAAATTGTAAAAGGTAGACCTGTCAAAGGTCCCCGATTCGGTCGGCAAGTAGGCCCACTGAAAGGGCGAAGTTGTCTGAGCGGTTCCATTTGTGGATGACATGGTAGTTGTCATAGACTAGAAAAGCTCTGTCTTTAAGACCCTCCGGCTGCACAATGGAGGAAAGTAAACCAGGCGAGAGGAAATTACTGCCATCTAGAGTACTTACCCCCAGAGACCACCAGTCACTAGGGGATTTTGCTTGCTTGAACTCAGTAAGTGCGAGATCGGCTCCCTCAGGTAGAAGCACCTCCTGCCCCCAGGTTTGTCCCCTTCTCCATCCAGACTGGGACAAGTAATTAGCGGCGGAGGCAAAGACATCTTCTTGACTTTCCCAGATATCAATCCGTCCATCCCCGTCAAAGTCAACAGCGAAGTGGCGAAAAGTAGAGGGCATGAACTGTAACTGCCCCATGGCACCTGCCCAAGATCCCTTCATGCGGGCAAGAGAAATGTGGCCCTCATCGAGAATGCGCAAGGCATGAAAGAGTTCCTTTCTGAAAAAAGAACTACGGCGCCCGTCATAAACAAGAGATACAAGTGAGTCTATCACGGGGAAGGATCCAGTAACTCGGCCAAAATCGGTTTCTACTCCCCAGAGTGCTACAAGGAATCTGGGTTGCACCCCGTAAGCATCTGCAATCTTTGCTAGCAGCCTTCGGGAATCGCTGAGCTTTTTGCGTCCTATGGCTATACGCTCTTCTGACAGAATACGGCTAAGGTACTGGTCAAAGGTCAATTTGGATTCCGGCTGATTGCGATCGAGTTCTATCACTCGAGAGACCGGTTCCAGATCCTGGAGAGCACTGTCCAATGTTTGCGGAGGAATACCCCGGGCCAATGCTTCTTTTCTAAGTAGTGAAAGCCAAGCCCCGAAGCTTGTGGGGCTTCCGTCTGCCATGGATATAGAGGGGTTGATAAAAATAAGTATGAAAGTAAGAAGGGTAGCTGTTAGGGCTGGAAAGAGGAGGTTGAAGCTTGATTTCATATACACTCCCAAAAATGGACTGACAGTTCTGGGTTACACAAAGATCGTGCCAAATCAGATATTTTCTTATTATTCTGTAATATCAGATGTTTATAAAAATAAATCTTGATAGCCGCTTTTGGCGCTTTGGGTAATTAAGGTTACAAAAATGGAAAGAAAATACCCTCTGAGATAAAGGATCTTAGATTTCGGATTTGTCCTTCGGACTCCCACCCTTCGGGCGGGTTCCCAGTTTCGGATTGCAGATTGGGGAAAGGCATAGGGTTAGAAGCCAGAGGTCAGAGGTCGGAGGTTGAAAATCAACTAGGCAATAGGCACCGAGTCAGCATAGCGCAAAGCGCATAGCGGAAAGGCAGATAGCATGGGGCATAAGGTATGGGGAAATAATTTTGAATTCTGAATTTCGAATTACGAATTGGAGAGGGCTAAACCGGCCAAACTGGCATAACCAGCTAAACATCCGAACCGGTTAAAATCTGAAGTGATAGTCACTCCGTGGGGTTAAATAGGGTGGGAGTTATGATGTTTCCTCATAAAGGGAGACTTTATCTTTGCCCGCTCTTTTTGCTTTGTACAATGCCTTGTCTGCGTTAGTAATCAATTCATTAATATTACCAGCGAGCTCTTTGTAATGTGAAACTCCTACACTGATGGTAACATCACAGGCATCTTTTACGTTCTTTCTCAACCGCTCTCCAATAGTCAAGGCATCGTTAGCACTTGTATCAGGAATGATTACAACAAATTCCTCTCCCCCGTATCTATAGATATGGATGTTATCATACTTTCTTATACTCCTCTCGATGTTATCTGTAACTTTTTTTAAAAGTAAATCACCTTCAAAATGTCCATACTTGTCATTAAAATCTTTGAAGTTGTCAATATCTATAATAAGTAGAGCGCAACCCTTAGTTGTACGATCTGACATCGAAACCAAAAGCTCAATGTCATTGTCGAACTTCCTTCTGTTATATACTCCAGTCAAGGGATCTTTTTCAATAAGGGTTGAAATAAATTCCCGTTCCTTGTTTTCGAGCTTCTCGAGTATCGTTTCCAAGTCCACCTTCTAATCCTCTCTTGCACAATATTGGCGGTTTTGCAAAAAGTCGGTCTGTCCGCCTCAGGCGGATTTGCTCTGCCTTATTATTATAAATTCTTTCTGACAGCATTAATGTTGGAGTTGGTGTTGTATCTCTTTCCTCCCAAATATGACAGCTCGAGGAGAAACCCCTTTATTTGGTCCGGTTAGTTTAGGTTAAGGGTCTTTTCCTACTGCAAAATCTTTTGGGAAAGAAAACCTAGATCATCATCTGAAATCTCGGCGAAGCGAACACCCAGGAGAAAGGAAGGGTGGTCTGTTTCCGCACCCTCTATATCCAGTCTAATCATCTCTCCAGTGGCGAAGATAGAGTGTTGCTGTTCAGGTATTTCAATGGCCATAGGAATGGGTTTGTCCGGATCGGGTAATTCGCGGCAATGGATAAGTGCACCGGTCAGGCTTATGTCTCGCACTTCTCCTTCCACCGGACCCTGCAGTGTGAGTATGCTGAGGGGCCAAGAAACTTTGGCCCTAGCGTACTCACGTGCCTTTTTCGTCGGGGTAATCTCTCGCGGCTTGCTTCTTGATTCGTCTACTCTACGGGCTGCCTCGAAAATTAACGTTCTGGTGTCGATTTCATCAACAGAGCGGTTGTCAAAATCCACTGAACAGTCTCGAAATTCAAATTCACCCTCTCCCCAAGAGGCAAGATCGGATACGGTTTGCTGAATCTGGAAGCGGACAGTGTTTTTTAGTATGTCATTGCTTACCAGTCCCAGATCAAGGAGGACCTCGCCTAACCTTCTGTTGGAGTCCCGGGCTCTTTCCAGGGCCTCTTTGAGCTTTTCCCAGGAAATCAATCTTTTGTTGCGGAGAATGTGACCCAGCCGCAGACACTCGCCACCAGTAGCTGCAATGATTTTACCATCTCTGAAACAGATGGCTCTGCCAGTTTGTCCCCTGATGAAATGCAAGACGCCACTTTTGTGCTCCAGTGAGAGAACTTGAAAGATGCCCGGCAGCCCCAGGGACTTGAGCTTCCCTTTGAGATCCGCAGCATCAGGGATTTCTGGGAAGCGGAAAGGATTCCAAACCTGGCGCTCATTGAATTCATACCTGGTGTGGGGCGTCTCGATAAGGTCTTCCTCAGTATACTCCTTTGGGGAGTTAGAAGAAGGAAGAAGATAAAAACCTATGATTTTGCGGTTGTGTTGACTAAGGTCTTGGAATTTAATGCCCAGATATCTATCTCTTATGTCTTTAACAATACCGTTTTCGGTAAGTTGAGAGTTATGGACATCATCTAGAGCGAATTCAACCTGAAGTACGTCTTCTAAGTTTAAATTGTGTTTTTTAACTGTTCTACAACCAATTCCAGTATAAGATATATCTTCAATAAAAAGTTTACCTTCCTCTTCATTCTCCGGCAATAATCGTTGGTAGCTCCCCGTTAACTTGACCTCTTTTCTATAATACTCTCTTTGTTCTAATTGGATTGAAAAGCAATTTCCGCATTTGCACTCAATTTGGATTGGCTGCTCGAGTTTTGCCGCGGTTGTATCAATTCTGTTAGGTTTGCCGCATTGGTAACAAGTTACAGCGCA
Source organism: Deltaproteobacteria bacterium (assembly GCA_022340515.1). GTDB lineage: Bacteria > Desulfobacterota > Syntrophobacteria > BM002 > BM002 > BM002. The sequence continues at coordinate 14,665 of JAJDNT010000324.1, read as the reverse complement.
TTCAAGTTTTTTACCGCAATGTATTTTTCTTACATTCACGATACGGTACCGTCCTGATCGTATTTTTCCTCTGCCATTTCGCCAAAGGGTATGCAGGTTTTCGCGGGACAACGAAAGTGCTGAAGCAAAATTCTGCGAACCAGGCAAAGTGATAAAGTATAATCAGAATATCTCAACAAAGATGCTACCCTACCATGAAAAGACAGAAACTTCGTGCATATTAACAAATACTGCCAACATTTATCAACCTAATTTAGCCCGGATATTTGATGAATTACTTGCTGCGACCATGGATATGGCCCTTCTTCCGGGCGTCCTCGGCTGTCGACCCCTGCGACGTACCGTTCAGGTACGGTTCGGGTCCAACAACCTGCGAGTGCCCGGTGGCACGGCCATCTTCACGGTCTCGCGACAGCAATTCATGAAATATCCTGGCTAGCCCGGTCCATAACGGGGGAGGTGGGTTTTTTAAAGAGTCAGTCTTGGTCTGATTCTGGGAGGTGTAACCTCGGTGGCGTAGGGTGTTCAGGGAGCCTAGACATAAATGTCAAGAAACTGAGCGTTTCTGATTGTCAGCCTAGTTTTGGCGATCTTGGCAATTCTTTTCATAAATAAGTAACCCATCTCGTAGTCTTTATGGAAAAGCATTTCCAACTCGGTAGCATCCCAGACAAAAAGCTTGCTATCTTCGAGAGCCCTGGCGTGGGTTGTGTATTTTTTCTGCTCCGTGTCTACAAGGGCGGAGAAACCAATGGTGCGACCGCGGCCCACGGTGTCGATGAGGATGACATTGCTGGCGGTTTTTTCCAGTTCAAGCCCCACTTTTCCATCAATAATTGCATAAAGGTATCTGGCATATGTTGCTTCCCGAAAGATGTAGTCACCCGCCTTGTATTCCGCTGTCATGGTAATATCTGCAAGTTTTTGCAGCATTGTATCCGTCAGATGGCTTAACAAGATAATTGATTTCATATCGTCGAGCTCGACCACGGTTTTCTCCTTGAATTGGTGTATTTGTCTCAAGAGGTCAACTTAGCAAAACTATTCTGCCTGCACCAGGCAGAAAATCTCCCCTGTAAGAGATGAAATTTGGGATTCGGCCAACGGTGGTTTTTTTATCACAGATCATGCATCACCCATGTCGAAGGGTTAGTATTCGGGTGGTAGTTGCGCCAACTGGGCAAGAGTAAAAACAGGCCCCTCTGTGCAGACGTATTCCGTGCCAATGTTACACCGGCCACACATGCCTATACCGCATTTCATCCGCATCTCCAAGCTCATGATAATACGCTCATCAGGAAAGCCCAATTCTCGCAGTATTGGCAGGGTAAACTTGATCATAATCGGGGGACCGCAGACAATGGCATATGCGTCTTTGGCGCTTGGCGCTTTTTCCTGGGTCACCGTGGGTACGAAGCCGACGTTATACTTCCAGTCTGGTTGATCGGTCGCATCGACAGTAATATGCATCTGGATGTCACTACGCTTATCCCAGGTTTTAAGCTCATCTTTGTAGAGGAGCATGCCTGGAGTGCGGGCACCATAGATCACGGTAATATCGCCAAAGCGACCGCGATTGTCCGAATGAAGCAAATAAACGATTGAAGCTCTCAGGGTGGTGAAGGCAAAGCCACCACCGATAATTACCACGTTCTTGCCTTCCATCTGTTCCCATGGATACCAATTGCCCAAGGGGCCGCGCACTCCGATCACATCCCCAGCCATCATTTGGTGCAGTGCAGTGGTTACAACTCCCACCCTGTTCACCGTAAAGAGTAAATGGCCTTGTTCCGTGGGAGAGGAGGCGATACCAATGGGAATCTCACCCTTGCCGGCAATAGAGAGCTCGGCAAACTGACCGGCTTGATGAACAAACCTCTTGCCGTCCGCTGAATTTAAAAATACCAGCTTGAAGGTTTTGAGGTTGCGGTCTTCGGTCTCGGTAATCACCGAGTCGATTTTCACTGGGTATGGCAGATAGGGATTTAGCATGTTTTCACTTTACGGTTATGCCGTTTAAGACTGTTCAGGCGGTTTCACCAGTCACTTGCTTATAGAGCTTGACAGGTTGAACTGACTAAACTGGATCAACTAAGCAAACTGACTAAACCTTAAAATCGTTCATCAAAAGAAAAACCTGGCGAATGTCAATATTTACCGGACACTGCTGAACACAGCGACCGCAGCCCACACAGGCGACGCCGCTGTCATATTTGTCCACGAAATATTTGAGCTTGTGCATAAAACGTTGCCTGAGCCGCTGAAGTTTCTGCGAACGGGGATTGTGCCCAGAGCCATGGAGGGTGAAAAGTGGGAACATGCAGGAATCCCAGTTCCGAAGCCGGATACCGTTGGACTTGGATACTTCGTCTTGGATGTCGAAGCACCAGCAGGTGGGACACACGAAGGTGCAGACACCGCAATTGATGCAGGCAAATTGCACCTCCTCCCAGAAGTCAGCGCTAAATAGTGCCGTGGCCTCATGGTGTTTCAGGCTGTCGGTAGGAACCACCGATTTGATGGACTGCAGTGAAGACTCTTGCAGAGCCGTAACCATGTCCTTTTTCTCTCTAGATGGCTCGGCCTGTATGCCCAGGTCATTTAGAAGTTCATGGCCTTTTGCCGTTATAACTTGGATGATAAACTCGTCTTCTCCGTCGATAAGGAGCAGGTCCATCCCCTCTGTGGCAAAAGGACCGCTACCCACAGAGGTACAAAAGCAGGTGGCGCAGGGGGCGTTACAACCCAGTCCCACGATAGTTGTGATTTGCCGCCTCTTCACCCACCAGGGATCTTTGTAAGCAGGGGTGTCGAAGTTCAGATCCAGCAACTGAAAAGCCTTGGCGTCACAAGGCCGGATGCCAAAAATAACCCGAGGAGTATGATCTGTTTCGACCTCCCGGAGAATTCCAGCCTGGTTAGCGGTTTTGTCCAGGGTGAATTCAAACATCGACTCGGAATGGGGCAGCATTATGGATTTTGGCGACAGGGTGGTGTTAGCAAGGCTAAGATCAACCTGATCTGCAGTGGAGATCTCCTGAAAATTGGCCATGTCTTGCTGTCGCACCGGTGCATAAACGCGATATTTTTCCAGTAACCGATTCACCAGGTCGGCAACTTCTGTTTTTTTGATGAGTCTATCTACCATTGACCAGGTCCTTGGCATTAGGTTAAGCCTCTTCACCAGCACAACCGACTATCCGGCTAAAATATCATCGGATGAACTCCTGTGGGTCATCCGGACGGTATGTATCCAAAGGTGGAGGCTGATCCAGGCTTAAGCCGGCTTCATAGCCATAGAGTTCTGCTATGTCTTTTTCCAACTTCTTGGTCAGCTGCCGCACCTTGATGGACATGGGGCAAGCCCGCTCGCAGTTACCGCAATCCGTACAGCGGCCAGCTAGATGATAGGCCCGCAGAAAGTGAAATGTTTTGGTATCAGTGGGGTCAAGAGATTTGCCCAGCCACTGCGGCATGGACTCGTCGACGAAGCACACCGGGCAGTAACACATTGGGCAAGCGTTGCGACAGGCATAGCAGCGAATACAGGGAGCTAGCAGTTTTTCGAAGTAGGACCACCGTTCTTGCGCAGTCATGGCTTCAATTGCCCTAACATCTTCATAACGATCCACACCCTCCTGCTCTGACACTGGCTCTGCCAACAGTTCATCGTAGATTGCAGCATTACGGTGGGTACAGATAGCGCAGTTCTCCTGCAGGTAGCTGGTTCGCTCCAGGGAATCCATAAAGCCCTCACCTAGAAGGTGAAGGTGCTGTGAGGTTTCGCGAACTCCGAGCAACTCTCTGCCATTGAGTTCAGCCTGCACCTTACGGCGATCCAGCATGCCTTGGCAGGGGACACCGATGATGTAGAGCTGCTCACGCTTTATTTGGTTTTCCAGGATCTGGAGGACAATGTTACGGGAATCGCAACCTTTGGCGAATATTGCGATCCTCTCTTTTCTCTGGGGCAGATAGTTGGCCAGGTTGGTGCTGCAAAAAGAGTCCCAGTGCAGTTGGTCCGCCCTTTCAGGATGACGGATGAGGATGGGATGGCTCATCATCGGTATGGTGCCTCGCTGGAAGCCTAAAACCGCATCGACCTTTCTTTCTGTAAGGAGCAACAAGGCTGTGTGCATCATTTTTTCTTTAAGTGACTGCATCCGTACCACCTTAAATGAAGAGTGGGCAGTGTCCAAGTTAACTAGGCACTACTTGGAATTGTTAGGGTGCCTAGTGCTTATTTCATAGTGCCTAGTCGAAATAGCTGCATTCTGGTCCACCACGGCAAGACGCTTGATGAGTCGCTCGGCCGGGCCCAATTGTCTAACCTCCTCCGTGATCTCCTTGACCGCCTCCACAAACTTGGTGGCTTCAGCCGAAGAGATCCAGGAAAAGTGAAGGCGGCCGGGTTCTATACCCATATATTCAATTAGATTTTTAAAGAGAGCGAATTTTCTTCTGGCATAATAATTACCTTCCAGGTAATGGCAGTCTCCCGGGTGTCACCCAGAGACCCAGATTCCATCAGCACCTTGTCGAAAAGCTGCCAAGAGAAACTTGGGGTTCATCCGGCCGGTGCAAGGCACCCGGATGACTCTGATGTTTGGTGGATATTGCAAGCGGCTAATGCCGGCGAGATCCGCTGCGCCGTAAGAACACCAGTTGCAAAGGAAGGCAACTATCCTTGGTTGCCAGTCTATTTTTTCTACCTGGGCCATAATCTAAACCTTATTATCTACAGCTCCTCGATCATTGCAAAAATCTGCTTGTCCTCAAAGCCTTTGAGATCAATTGCACCTGAACGGCAAGAGGCCACACACAGTCCACACCCCTTACACAAGGCCAGGTTGATTTGAGCAAACCCCCTGTCGCTGAAACCCGGCGCTCCAAAGGGACAGATTTCCACACAAACGCCGCAAGCAGAACATTTTGCAGGGTTGACTCCCGCTACCTGGCCGCTAACTTGCAGGGTTTTCCGAGCTAAAAGGGTGATGGCTCTACTGGCTGCCCCTTGTGCTTGAGCAATGCTCTCCTCCAGTGGTTTGGGATAATGGGCCAGGCCACAGAGGAACACGCCGTCGGTGGCACACTCCACTGGCCGGAGTTTGGCGTGTGCCTCAAGGAAAAACTTGTCTTGGTTGAGGGGTACCTTAAAGAGGCGGGATAGGGACTCAGCACCTTGGGTTTCTATGGCAGTGGCCAAAGTAATAAAATCAGGTGAGATTACCAAAGGCCGCTGGAGTATGTGGTCTTTGACAACCACCCGCAGCCCCCCCTCCGAGTCCGTTTCCACTAAAGGTTTTTCATCCAAGGAGTAGCGAATAAAAATGACCCCTGCGGCCCGGGCTCGTCTGTAAAGCTCTTCCCGCTGACCGTAGGTGCGAATATCTCTGTAGAGGATGTAGACATCCATATCCGGATAGGTTGCTTTCAGTTTAATGGCCTGCTGGATAGAAAAGGTGCAGCAGATCTTACTGCAATAGGGTCGTTGGGGCTCACGGGAGCCAACACACTGAATAAAGACGATGCTGGCAGCCTCTTGGAGTTTGCCGGCCTCGAAAGCATCTTCCAGCTCGTGCCAGCGCATGACTCTGGAGTGTTGACCGCAAAGGTATTCATCCGTTTTTATGGTCCGCCCGCCAGTGGCCAGAATGGCCACACCATGGCGGCGGGTGGCGAACTTGACGCCGTTGCTGCCGCCGATTCGAATCTTGCTTTGGAAATTCCCCACAAAACCCTTTACTTCCTGAAGTTCACTATTGAGGTAGACTCTGATAAGGGAATTGTCATCTACCCGGGCAACGAGATCTCTCAAGAAAACAGTCACGTCTTCACCGCGCCAGGTTTGTCGAAGCTGGCGGGCATGCCCTCCCAGCTCGGACTTGGCCTCAACCAGGGTAACGGGGTAACCTTGGTCAGCAAGATGCAAGCTGGCAACCATGCCTGCCACGCCGCCGCCCACCACCAGGGCAGACTGCGTGATCTCCACTGTGGTCTCTTGGAGAGGTTCCAGTAAGGCCACTTTGGTCACCGCCATGCGGAGCAAATCCTTAGCCTTTTGGGTGGCAGCACCTGGGTCGTTGCCGTGCACCCATGAGTCGTGGTTGCGGATGTTGGCCATCTCGAGGAGGTATTTGTTGAGACCGCTACTGGCCAGGGTTTCCTGGAACAGAGGCTCGTGCGTTCTGGGAGAGCAGGCCGCCACCACCACCCGGTTTAGTTTATGTTTTTTGATCACCTGCAGCATTTGCTCCTGAGCATCCTGAGAACAGGTGTAAAGATTGTCTTCTACCTTAGCCACGTAAGGTAGGGTGCTGGCATAGTCTCTCACTGCCGCCACATCCACTATGCCGGCGATATTAATACCACAGTGACAGACAAAAACCCCTATACGGGGTGGTTCTCCTCTTATATCGCTTTCCTCCACCAGGTCTTTGCAGACGGCCAATGTACCCCGTGCTGGTGCGAGGATACTACCTGCAGCGGCTGCGGCTCCGCTCGCCTCCATCACCGCTTGGGGGATGTCTTTAGGACCCTGGAATGCGCCACACACAAATATTCCTGGCCGCGAAGTGGCCACCGGCTGGAAGGAACTGGAAGAACAAAAACGATCAGGGTCCAGATCTATTCCCAGTTGCTCGGACATTTTTACTAATTCTGCCGGTGTTTGTATGCCCACGGAGAGAACCACCAGGTCAAAAACCTCTTCCTTTAAGTTGCCAGCCTCGTCCACGTAAGAAATAATCAGATTGTTAGTGAGGGGTTCAGGATCAATGGAGTGGACGCGGGAACGAAGGAACCTCACCCCGTGATCATCTCTGGCGCGATCATAGTACCTGTCGAAATCCTTGCCGAAAGTACGCATGTCCATGAAGAAAATGGTGGTCTCCAGTCCATTGTTGGCATGCTCCTTAGCAATGACAGCCTGCTTAACTGCGTGCATACAGCAAACTGAGGAGCAATAGCCGTGGTCACAATGATTGATATCCCTGGAGCCTACGCACTGAAGCCAGGCGACCTTCTCGGGCTCTTTGTGATCAGAAGGCCGCAGCAGATGGCCTTGAAAGGGCCCTGAGGCGGATAGCATCCGCTCGAATGCCAGGCTGGTGATCACGTTGTCCAGCTCACTGAAGGAGTACTCCTGGTAGTTACTGGGGTCGAAGGTTTCGAATCCCGGGGCAAGAATCACCGCGCCCACCTCCAAATTGATTTCCTCCTCCTTCAGGGAGTGGTCCACTGCTTGGGCCTGACAGGCTGCCACACATTGGAAACACTCACAGCAAGCCATGCAATTGAGACACTTTTCAGCCTCAGCCCTGGCTTGCGCTTCTGTAAGGCCCAACTCCACTTCAGCAAAACCCGCGGTTCTTTCTGCCATGACCAGTGAGGCCTGTTCAGCCCGGGGGCTTCTTTCGATCTTTTCAGGAATAGGAACAAAATTTTCCTGAGGTATCTCCTCGGGCTCCCTTCCAGCCCGAAGATCCTCGCCCTTGAGATAGCGGGAGATGGAAATTGCCGCCTCCCGACCAGCAGCTATGGCCCCGATGGCTATCCAGGGCCCAACCACAGCATCTCCTCCGGCAAATACTCCGGGTCTCTTGGTGGCGTAAGTCAATTCATCAGTAGCGATGGTTTGCCAGCGAGTAAGCTCCAATCCTTCAATCTCTTCTAAAGGGGAGATGTCCGGCTGTTGGCCGATGGCTGGAATAATTAGGGGGGCTGGCAAAATGAATTCACTTCCAGCTATGGGGACCGGCCGACGCCGACCGCTGGTATCGGGCTCGCCAAGCTCCATACGGAGGCACTCTACTGCGGTTACTCGATTATGGCTGGTGATGATTTTGCTGGGCGCGACGAGGAACTCAATGTTAATTCCTTCATCCAAGGCACCCTCAACTTCTTCCTTTCTTGCCGGCATCTCGACCTTAGTTCGGCGATAGAGGATTGTGACTTTGTCAGCTCCCAAACGCAAAGCAGAGCGAGCCGCATCAATAGCCACGTCACCGCCGCCGACAATTACGGTACTCCCCTCGATACGGCTGAGTTCGCCCAAATTGACTTTTCGGAGAAAGTCAACCCCAGGTATTACGCCCTCGGCGCCCTCGCCATCTATACCGAGCTTCAAACTTTTATGAGCACCAATGGCAAGATAGACTGCCTTGTAACCCTCTTCGAAAAGGCCGTCAATGGTTACATCCCGACCCAAGGCGGTGTTGAGCCTTATCTCAACTCCTAAACGGGTTATGGCCCTAATCTCCTTGTCCAAAACCGCGGGGGGCAAGCGGTAGTCAGGAATACCCAGGCGCAGCATGCCGCCTGCAACCGACTGCGCTTCAAATACAGTTGATTCATAACCCTCCAGGGCAAGAAAATGGGCGGCAGTAAGCCCGGCAGGGCCGGAGCCAATGATGGCCACCTTTTCATGCCGTTTTTCAATCTCAGGTACGGGTAGATCTTCAATGTCCACCTGATCAGCCACAAAGCGCTTTAGAGCGCAAACGGAAATGGGTTCATCCACTTCAGCCCGTCTGCAGACTGTCTCACAGGGGTGGGGACAGATTCGACCTATGGTTCCGGGAAAGGGCAGGGTCCCGAGGATGACCTCCATGGCCTCCCGGTATTTGCCCTGGGCAATGAGGGCCACATAAGCGTGAGCGTTTACCTGGTTGGGGCAGGCATTGGTGCAGGGGGAGCGATCACGCTTGTCTATCATGTATCCCCCTGGGATGGCCTGAGCGTAAGGTTTGTAGGTGGCCATCCTCAAGCCCATACCTTCATCGAACTCACTGGGCATGGTTACCGGGCAAACCTGGGCGCAGTCGCCACAGCCAGTGCATTTGTCCAACAAAATGTAGCGAGGCTGTCTTCTGACCTTGACCTGGAAGCGTCCCATCTCCCCGGATATACTCTGCAACTCTGCAAGGGTAAGAAGTTCTATGTTGAGATGCCGGCCGACCTCGACCAGTTTCGGCGAGATGATTCACATGGAGCAATCGTTAGTGGGAAAGGTCTTGTCCAACTGTGCCATGACCCCGCCGATGGCAGGCTTTTTTTCTACCAAATAGACCTTGTAGCCGGAGTCAGCCAAGTCCAGGGCTGCTTGCATGCCGGCGATGCCACCGCCGACGACCATGACCGAACCTATTATGCTATTACCTTCCATTTGTAACGCTTTGTCCATGGCCTGAGATACCTTTGCTAGATGGTCCCTGCAACCGAAAGTGAAGTTTTTCACTATATCCAAGGGCAGGATTGAAATCAATAGTAGAATAAAACAAAATTATCCCAGAGCTCTCCGGGTTAGATCGCATGGAGCATAGGGCATGGCGCATGGCGTAAAAAAGATTCAAGGTTAAACGGTAAGCGGTAAGTTTCAAAACTGAAAATCACATTATTAACCTCTCACTGCTTACCAGAAAGCGTGCGCTTAGCGCTCCGGTTTAGCTCAAAGCCAGGTCGGCTTTGGCTGGATTCTTTACTGATAGCGCTCTTCTCTCCAGGGGTCGGCAGAGTTGCTATAACCCCTTCTCTCCCAGTAGCCGGGCTCATCCTGCACGGTGAACTTGATGGCTTCGAGCCATTTGGCGCTTTTGTAGAAATAGAGATCGGGCACCAATGCTCGCACCGGAGCGCCGTGGGGCCTGGGTAAACTTTTGCCAAAAAAACTGTGAGCCAGGAGTACGTTATCTTTATGGGCCTCAATAATGGGAATATTGCTGCTATAGCCAGCCGCTGCTTCGAAGATAACGAAATGGGCATCCTCTTTGACTTTCACCAGATCCATGATTGTACTCAGCTTGACACCACTCCACTGGGAATCGAGCAAGGTCCAACCGGTAACACAGTGAACATCGCAAGTCATTTCTACCTGCCTCAGTTCGAGAAGTTGGTGAAAGGTCAGGGTAGTCGGTTTTTCCACTTCACCATAAATTTTTAGCTGCCAGTCCTGGGGGGTACCTTTTCCTTGAATGCCGCCCATATCGTAGAGTCTTTTCACCGCCTGTTGGCTAGGAGGAATGCGCGGTCTGCCGTCAGGTCTCAGCTGAGCTGCCAGGGCAAAATTTTCCCGGGCAATGAGCTTGACAAATACCCCCGGCAGGCTGATGCCAACCACCGAACCACCGGCTTTGGCCAAAAAGGCACGCCTGGAAAGTTTCTTGGATCCATCCATAAGTGATTGCCATTTAGTTAGTAGAAATCTTTTTATAACTTGGTGATTTTAACCGATGGCTTTGGGCAATTCCAGATGGGAAGCAGCCAGGAGCAGATGATCTTATTGACTTGCTGCGAGGGCAAAGGCAAAAGGGGACGCTTGACGTCTTTATCTCAGAATAAACGTTCTACTTTATTCCTCTAAGGCATCGTCTTCGCCGGCCAAACCATACTTGGCTAGGCGGTAGCGAAAGGACCGAAAGCTTATGCCAAGGAGTTCAGCTGCCTTTTGTTTGGCACCGCGGGTTCTGTCGAGTGCCTGTTGGAGCAAATTTTGCTCCAGGTGTCCGAGGACATTATCCAGATCTATGCCCTCCTGAGGCAGTGTCAGGGAAACGGTGTCAGTTTTAGATCTGACCTGAGTTTGCTTGAAGCTCGACAAAGTGAGGCTGTCGGGCAGTACTATGTTGGAGGACTCCAGGGCGACACTCCGTTCAATAATGTTTTCCAGCTCTCGAATGTTTCCGGGAAAGTTGTAACTTTTGAGAATATCCAAAGCGAAAGAGGAGATTTTTTTAATGTCTTTGCCCATTTCCCTACTGTATTTTTCAAGAAAATGATGGGCCAAGAGGGGAATTTCATCGGGGCGATCCCTCAAGGGTGGCATGTGGATGTTGATTACGTTCAGTCGGTAGTAAAGATCTTCACGGAATTGTCCTTCCATGACATCACGTTCAAGGTCGCGGTTAGTGGCACTGATAATCCGCACATCCACGATTATCTCTTCACTGCCGCCAACCATTTTGAAAGTTTTTTCCTGGACAGCTCTCAGTAGCTTGACCTGAACCGGTGGAGAAAGCTCGGCAATTTCGTCTAAGAAGATAGTTCCCCCGTGGGCTGCCTCAAAAAGGCCACTTCGGGTCGAGGTTGCCCCGGTGAAAGACCCCTTTTTATGGCCGAAGAGCTCACTCTCCATCAAGGTTTCAGGCACGCTACCACAATTAACCGTGACGAATGCTTTATCCTTTCGAGGACTTTCACGATGGATTGCCTTGGCAATCAACTCCTTGCCGGTGCCCGACTCGCCGGTAATAAGGACGTTGCTGGTGGCAGCAGCAATACGGGGAAGGAGCTCCAAAATCTTTTTAATTTCCGGGCTTTCACCCACGATGCCGTGGTAGTCAATAGCATGGGTGGTATCGCCCACTTCTATTTCCTGTGACTCTTGTGCTTCGGCGGCCTCTAGGGCATCCCGGATGACGGCCTTGATTTCCCTCACTTTGAAAGGTTTGGGCAGATAGTCATAGGCGCCCCATTTCATGGCCTCAACGGCTGTGGAGGTGCTGGCGTAGGCAGAGATCAATATAACTATTGTATTAGGATGCAGCTCTTTACATCTCTTCAATACCTCAAGGCCATCAATTTCCTTCATGCGGATATCAGTGATCACCAGATCAAATGAATTTTTCTTGAGAAGATCGATGGCCTCACCACCTCCTGCCGCAGTGGCCACCTGGTAGCCTTCTTTGCTCAGCATGATTTCCAGAAATTCTCTCATGCTATTTTCGTCGTCGACGACAAGGATGTTGGCCATGGTGGTTCAATCTCCTCTCATGGCATGGCGATTTCTGTTTGGCAATAGGTCAATCAACAAAAATTTTTTCTCTATCAATGTGGGATATGGGATGTGAGATGTAGGACAGGCAATCCTTGCTTAAGCAACATCTCACATCTCAGATCAACGTTGGATTGCAAACTCCGGGATCTTAGGATCCGGCCCTCGCTGTACTTGATCTTCTTTGCAAGAATGGTACCTAACCGCTCGGACTTTAACTTCTAAAGATGACCTTACCATCTCGAAGGACCATGACCGCGCAACCCTTTAGTTTCCAGCCGTGAAAAGGGGAATTCTTGCTTTTGGAACGAAACTGGTTAACGTCGACAGTAAACTCCCGCAGGGGATCAATAAGAGTGATGTCGGCCTGGAGACCTGAAGACAGTCGGCCTAGTTCGACCCCGAGAATGCTAGCAGGATTGCAAGTCAGTTTGCTCAAGGCCTCGAGAGGACTAAGAATACCCTGCTCCACCAGTCGGAGTGTCAATGGTAGGGCGGTTTCCAAGCCGATCATCCCAAAAGCGGCATAGTCGAACTCCACATCCTTCTCTATGGTGCTGTGCGGGGCATGATCGGTGGCGATGGCGTCGATGGTACCGTCGGCAAGGCCACGGTGAATTGCGGCTAAGTCCTTGGAAGAGCGAATCGGTGGGTTTACTTTCAGGTTGGTGTCAAAATTCTCGAGTGCTTCGTCAGTAAGAGTGAAATGGTGGGGAGTTGCCTCGGCAGTTACCTTCACCCCCAGGGCTTTAAATTGTCTGATGAGTTCTACTGAGCCAGCGCTGGACAAATGGGCGATGTGCAAGTGCCCGCCAGTGAGTCTCGCCAGACTACAGTCGCGGAATACCATTACGTCCTCAGCCACGCTGGGGATTTCCCTCAGGCCTAGGCGGGTGGAAACCAGGCCTTCGTTCATTACACCATCAGCCGCTAGGTCGCGGTCTTCGGCGTGGCTGATCACCGGCAGGTCGAACACCTGGGCGTATTCTAAGGCCCTGCGCATGAGTTGACTGTTCATCACCGCTTGGCCATCGTCGCTAACAGCTACAACCCCTGCTTCTTTTAACTCGGCATATTCTGCCAGCACCTCACCTTTCTGGCCCTGGCTGACCGCTCCCACGGGAAAGACACGGACAAGATCAGCCTCAGCGGCACGACGGAGGATGAAGTCAGTGACCGCAGAGTTATCGTTGACCGGTTTAGTGTTGGGCATGCAGCAGATAGAGGTAAAACCGCCGGCAGCTGCGGCTCTACTCCCGCTGAGAATGGTTTCCTTATACTCCTCCCCGGGTTCCCGCAGGTGAGTGTGGAGATCAATAAGTCCCGGCACCAGCCAAAGTCCGTTCGCCTCTATAATCTCTGTGGAGGCATGGGATTTGGAGTCAAGTGAACCTGGCGGGCCTAAATCCCTGATAATGCTTCCCTCAATGAGGATGTCATGGAGCTCGTCCAAACCGCTTGCCGGGTCCAGGACCCTGCCGCCGCGGATGAGTTTACTCATCCTTTTCTCCTCCTATGAGTAAATAGAGCAGAGCCATACGTATGGCCACGCCATTAGTTACTTGATCCAAAATTACTGAATAAGGTCCGTCAGCGACAGATGGACTAATCTCTACCCCACGGTTGATCGGTCCGGGATGCATGATGAGTACTTCCGGTTTAGCCGTGGACAATTTTTCTTCGTTTAAGCCAAAAACCTTAGAATACTCTCTTAAAGTGGGAAGGAGCATCTTGCCCTGCCGCTCCAGCTGGATTCTGAGCATCATGATCACGTCAGCTTCAGGGATGACGTCTTCGAGACGGTTGAAGACCTCCACACCCAACTTGTCCAAATCTTGGGGAATCATTGTATTTGGGCCAGCCACCAGGACCCTGGCGCCCATCTTGGTAAGGGCCCAGATATTGGAGCGTGCTACCCTACTGTGAGCAATGTCGCCGATAATGGCAACGGTTTGCCCCGATATGGTTCCCTTGTTGTCTCTTATGGTAAGCAGATCGAGGAGGGCTTGAGTGGGGTGTTCGTGCATACCGTCGCCTGCGTTAATGACCGATGCCTCCACCCGCCTGGCCAACATGTGGGGCGCCCCAGCTGCAGAATGGCGGAGCACTATGACGTCGGGGTTCATTGCCTCCAGATTCTTGGCGGTATCGACTAAGGTCTCACCCTTGACAATGCTGCTGGTGCTGGCAGAGATGTTGAAGGTGTCAGCACTCAGTCGCTTGGCAGCAATCTCGAATGAGGTGCGGGTTCTGGTGCTGGGCTCATAGAAGAGATGAACCACCGTTCTGCCCCTTAGGGTGGGGACTTTCTTGATGGGTCTGGTTGAGATTTCCTTGAAGGTCTCAGCCGTTTCAAGGATAACTTCGATCTCTTCAGGCTCAAGCTGTTTGATTCCTAGCAAATCTTTTTTGCGGAACTGCATAGATTGCTTCCTCGGCGGATGGGCGGCAACCAAAACGAGGGAGATGCAGCCCGTAAAAACGGTAGTTGCGAGAAGGTAGGGTGTTAATTTTCAGCACGATAATCTATCCCATTTGCACCTCCTTTGCAAGGTTAATGTTCTCTGGAGTTTCCGCCAAAATATTCTGGTGACCTAGGCCACGGGGAAGCTACTCCACAACGCGCATGATTCGCACCATCTATTGGCAGGATTTTTGTTTAATGTGCACCATATCTTCATGCTGGCCCTCTCGAGGCTGAGAGAGTGAAGATCGGTTGCTCAGATGTTCGTTGTTTCGCAGCTTCCCCTTTTGGCCTTTGCTGATGTCTGTTCTGAGTGACTGCGGAAGGTCTGAGCCACTTCCCCGGCTGTGGCTGGGGGAGCCCGTGGCCTCCGGCCCGTAGGGGCCTACGCCCCGGAGGGAACGATAGAAGAGACATCAGCAAGTCCATTT
>JAJDNT010000294.1 GCA_022340515.1 Deltaproteobacteria bacterium | reverse complement strand
ATTTACCTCATGCCGGATCCTGGTGGTTGGCGATTTGCTTATGGACGAGTACCTCTGGGGCCGGGTGGAGAGGATTTCTCCCGAGGCGCCTGTGCCGGTTGTGGAGGTGAAGGAAGAGTCACTAATATTGGGTGGTGCCGGCAATGTGGTAAACAATATCACTGCTCTGGGTGGCCATGCCCTACTGTGTGGAGTAGTCGGCAATGATTTTATGGGACAAGAGCTGACTCGCATGTTGCAGGAGATGAACAGTCCGATCAATGGACTGGTAGTCGAGGAGGGACGTCCCACTACCATAAAAACCAGAATAGTGGCCCACTCTCAACAAGTCGTGAGAGTTGACCGCGAAGAACGAAGACCGGTGAATGAGGAGAGCATAGGCAGGATTCTTGCCACTCTCCAAAAGGAATTACATAAGAGCGATGCGATCTTGATTGCCGACTATGGTAAGGGGGTTGTGACCAGGAGTCTCATGGACGGTATCCACTCTCTAGGCCAAGGTGGTCAGACCATTTTGGCAATAGATCCCACAGTTCGGAATTTGGGTTTATACAAAGATGTTACTCTAATAACTCCCAACAATTATGAGGCTCAGCAAATGTCCGGTATTCAAATTGAAGACGACCAGAGCCTCAGGCGAGCGGGAGAGCATCTCCTCGAAGAGCTCGGCTGTCAGATGGTCCTCATAACCCAGGGAGACAAGGGGATGACCCTATTTGAGGGCAACGGGCAGACTACTCAAATCCCCACGGTGGCCAGAAAAGTCTTCGATGTTTCTGGCGCAGGCGACACTGTTATCGCAACTTTTACTTTGGCTTTAGCAGCCGGTCTGAAGCCCAGTGACGCCGCCTTACTGGCAAATCTGGCCGCTGGGATCGTGGTCGGCGAGGTTGGTACGGCTACGGTTGCAGCCTCCAAGCTAAAAGATATTCTGTTTGACACTGCCTCAAGAGGGAAATGAAGCTGGGGGGAGCTAGATGGCAAGCCTTAGGCCCAGTCCCTCACGCTCCTATGGAATGATTATTGCTTCTTTAGGTGCCACGTCCATATCCGTGGTCGCAGTCACGCCAGGGCGTGAATTCATAAAATATCCGGATTAGATCTGAGGAGCAATACCAATGCATATATGCGTGGTGGGGGTGGGATATGTAGGCCTGGTAACTGGCGCCTGTTTTGCGGAGTTTGGCGTCAATGTTACCTGTGTTGACAAGGATGAAGGCAAAATCGAGCTATTACAAAAAGGAGAGGTGCCCTTCTATGAACCGGGCCTAACTGAGCTCGTTTTCAAAAATGTTCAAGAAGGCCGTTTGAGTTTTACCACAGAAGCCGGCAGCGCCATTCGGCAAGCCCTGGTAGTCTTTATTGCAGTTGGTACTCCTTCTGCTCCCGATGGCAGCGCGGATCTCAAGTACATACGGGAGGTGGCGAGGACTATTGGCCAGAATTTGGACGGCTACAAGGTAATTGTCACCAAGAGCACTGTTCCTGTCGGGACCAGTCAAATAATAAGTCAAATCATTGAGGAAGAGCGGAAGTCCCATGTTGCCTTTGATGTGGTTTCCAATCCCGAATTTCTCAGGGAGGGTTCGGCCATTGAGGATTTTATGCGGCCCAATCGGGTGGTGCTTGGGGCGGAGAGCGACCAGGCGGTAGCCATCTTGAAGGATCTTTACAGCCCTCTTTATCTGATCGAGACCCCTTTTGTAATCACTGATGTCCCAACCTCTGAAATGATCAAGTACGCTTCGAACGCCTTTCTTGCCACCAAAGTATCGTTTATCAATGAGATGGCCAATATCTGTGAACAAGTCGGTGCTGATGTGCACCAGGTGGCCAAAGGCATGGGTTTGGATAGGCGAATAGGGCCTAAATTTCTCCATCCTGGCCCTGGCTTTGGTGGTTCCTGTTTTCCCAAAGACATCACGGCGATTGAGAAGATCGGCCGAGATCATGGATACAGCTTTGAGATTGTAAAGGCGGTGAGACGGGTTAACAAACGCCAAAGAAAGCTGATGGTAGAGAAGATCGGCAACACCTTTGGCGAGTTGCAGGGGAAGGTACTTGCCATCCTTGGCCTTACTTTTAAGCCTAATACAGACGACATGCGGGAGGCTCCATCCATAGCGATTATCAGGGGTCTGCAGAGGCAGGGATCAAGGATTAGGGTATTTGATCCGGCAGGGATGAAAGAAGCCCGGAAAATATTTAGGTCGGTGTATTTTGCTAAGGATGCCTACGATGCCGCTCTCGGTGCTCACGGTTTAGTGATTGTCACTGAATGGAACCAGTTTCGTAATCTGAATTGGCAGCGGATGGCCGAACTCCTGCAAGAGCCAGTAGTGGTTGATCTCAGAAACATCTACGAGCCAGAAAAGATGCGCCGCTTAGGCTTTCGTTATGTCTGTGTCGGACGGCAGAGTCATGTTTAGGGGTAGAAGGTCTATAAAAATTATATGATCTCAATCGATTGTAGATATTTCAAGAGCTGACACGAGGTCTTCCTAGAATCCATATGAGTATTCCACAGGAGCCGAAACCAGCAAAGCTGTTCGTCAGCGTGATTTCTTCTTCTGGGGAAAGCATAAATAAAACGTTGTCCGAACTAGAAGCTTATTATGGCATACTGGATTTTGTAAGCCCTTTGCTGCCATTCAACTACACCGATTATTATTGTGCCGAGATGGGTAAGGTTTTATTGCGCCGGTTTGTCAGTTTTGATCGCCTGATCCAACAAGAGGACTTAGCCTCGATCAAAGTTCAGACCAATCATCTAGAAGATGAAAAGACGGTAGAGGGCAACCGACTTGTTAATATTGATCCTGGCTACCTATTGGCTGAGCGACTGGTGCTGGCCAGCGGCAAGAATTATGGACATCGGATCTATCTGAGTAATGGCATTTACGCCGATTTAACCCTGATTTACCGTGACAAAGACTATCAGCCTCTGGCTTGGACCTATCCGGATTATGGAGAGCCGAAAGTTAGGAGCTGGCTCCGGGCTCTCAGACAGAAGTATTTACTACAGCTGCGGAAGGAGAAATGAACCACAAAGAAGACCAAATCCGAAACCCGAATATCGAAATCCTAAATGGTTCGACGAGCTCACCACCCTGAGCGAAGTCGAAGGGCAAATTCGGATTTTTAAAATCCAAATGAGCAAAACTGACAAGCTGCTAGTCTATTCGATTTGGTTTCGAGCATTGGAGAATTCGAAATTAGAATTTGTTTCGTGCTTCGGATTTAGGATTTGGAATTTTGTCTTAGCTAATTTGCTTTGTGCCCTTTGTGGTTCAAATGCACTGCCTTAATTGGGCCCCATAGCGAGGTGGAACGGTGCTTCACAGTATGACTGCTTTTGGACGTGGCGAGGCTATGGCTGACGGATATCGATTTACAGTGGAACTGCGTACGCTCAACCACCGTTTTTGTGATATTCGTATAAAGTTGCCCCGTAAGTACACAGACTTCGAGGAGGAAATAAAGCAAAAGCTAAGCTCTCAGTTTTCCAGGGGACGTATCGAGGTAAATGTTGTTGCCGACGAGGCCTTGGATAAAGTACAGCATCTCACGGTTGATTCAGAGCTGGCTGAGACTTACAAACGCTTACTTCTCCATCTTCAAGACAAATTGGGCCTCGAGGCCGGTCTGCGCTTGGATACACTTTTGCATTTTCGGGACATTTTTGTTTTTGAAGAAGACGAGGAGGGTCACGCCCAAGCCTGGAAAGTAATGGAGACGGCTCTTGATCAAAGCGTGGAAGGGTGTATTCAGATGCGAAAGGAAGAGGGTTTGGCCATTGAAACCGATTTTGTCGAACGGCTGAATCAATTGGAGACCCTCAGCAGTGAAGTTGAAAGCCGGTCGCCTCTTGTTGTTTCGGATGTGCGCGACCGGCTACAGAAGCGGATTGAGGAACTCCTTGGTCAAGGGGAATTAGATGAGTCTCGCTTGGCTCAGGAGGTTGCCATTTTGGCGGAGAAGAGCGATATCACCGAGGAGGTGATACGTTTAAGGAGCCATATACAGCAGTTTCGGGCCCTGCTCAAGGCTAGCGGACCCCGGGGACGCCAGTTGGAGTTTCTCCTGCAGGAGATGCACCGTGAAATCAACACGATAGGATCCAAGGCTAACGATGTGGAGATCGCTCAAAAAGTCATCCAAATCAAAACAGAGCTGGAGAGGTTGCGGGAACAGGTGCAGAATGTCGAATAAGGGTTAGGCCGAGATCAATTGGTATTAAGGCAAGATAAGGACGAAACCGATTCAGGGAGCCATTTGTCAGAAGGTGGGGTTGAAATGGAAGGAAAGCTTTTAAACATAGGCTTTGGCAACACGGTGGTGGCAGAGCGGGTCGTAGCAATCGTTTCACCAGGCTCTGCCCCAATGAAAAGGTTAAAAGAAGACGCCAAGATGGCCAAGAAACTCATCGATGCCACCATGGGCCGTCGTACTAGGGCAATCATTATCACCGACAGCAATCATGTTATACTGTCCGGCGTGCAGGCTGAAACCATCGCCCAAAGGTTCATGGCTGACTCACTAGGCAAGGACGGCGATAGCAAATCAAAGTGATGGAGTCCAGCGGACAACTCTTCGTGCTATCCGGACCATCAGGGGTGGGAAAGTCGAGTTTGCGCGAGAAGGTGCGAAAGGAATTCCCTGAACTCGCTTATTCGATCTCTCACACCACAAGACCTCCGCGCCATGGCGAGAGTGAGGGCAAGGACTATCACTTCATATCAGAGCCCACTTTTCTTGCCATGAGGGAAAAAGGCGTTTTTATCGAGTGGGCCCTGGTGCACGGAAACTATTATGGCACCTCTTTCGAGGAGCTAAGAAAACAGCTGAACGAACACGGGGATGTGCTTCTGGAAATTGACGTTCAGGGTGCGCGCCAGGTCAAAGACCGCTTTCCCCAGGCTTGTTTCATTTTCGTCCTGCCACCTGACCGCGAGACTCTAGAAAAAAGACTTTTGCAGAGGGGTACCGAAAAAAGGGAGGACCTAAAGGCCCGACTGGAAAACGCCATGGGAGAACTCTCAGAAGCCTCTTGGTATGACTATTTGATAATCAACGATGTTCTTGATGAGGCTGTTGAGGCTCTCATGTCTGTCATTTTGGCTGCCCGTTACCGGCGGCAGGCGGTTTTGCCCAAAGTCAGAGATCTTTTACAACAAAAATGAACCACACATTGCCAACATAGCCCTCCAATGGCAGACGAGATTCTTTACGGTATCAATCCGATCCGAGAAGTACTGAACAGCCGCGGCCATAAAGTGAGAGAAATCTGGGTAGGTCGAAGAGGAGCCAGCACTGCGCTTCGGGAGATCCTCAACCAAGCACGGGGACTTGGCATCAAGGTCCGAACTATCGATCGCCGACGTTTGGACCTTAAAGCAGGGACCACCAGCCACCAGGGGATTCTAGCATTTCTCTCACCCTATGATTATGTCGAATTGGAGGTTATTTTGAAGGCCGCCCTTGGCGAAGGAGCTGCCCTTATTGTTGTGCTGGATGGAATCGAAGATCCTCAAAATCTGGGCGCTTTAATTCGCACCGCTTATGTCTGCGGAGCTCACGGAGTGGTGGTGCCCAAAGATCGTGCGGCTCAGTTAACAGCATCGGTGGCTAAAGCCTCTGCAGGGGCGCTTGAGTATACTAAGGTTGCCCGGGTCACTAACCTGAGGCGAGCCTTAAAGCTTTTGAAGGACCAGGGAGTGTGGGTAGTGGGTTTGACCATGGAAGGGGATCAACCTATCTATGAAATAGATCTCTGCCAACCCATTGCCTTGGTAATAGGTGGAGAGGCTAAGGGTATCCGACCCCTGATAAAGCAGACTTGTGATTTGCAGGCATATATTCCCCAGCAAGGTAGGTTGGATTCCTTAAATGCAGCGGCAGCAGGAGCTATGGCTTTGTATGAAACCATGCGTCAGAGACTTACGGCCGCTCCCCAAAAATAGCAGTTCCCACCCTGACCAATGTTGCTCCTTCCTCGATAGCCGTTTCAAAATCGCCAGACATGCCCATGGATAGCTCGTTCATTTCAACCCCGGGCAACTGGGCCTCGCCTATTTTTTGGCTCAACTCTCTCAGCTGGGCAAAATAGGGTCTGGCCCTTTCAGGTTGATAAAAGAATGGGGGCATGGTCATAAGTCCCTGGATCTGGAGATTTACCAAGTTGGAGATTTGTTTGATCAGGGATATACATTCTGCCGGTTCTACTCCTCCCTTGCTTACTTCACTGGCCAGGTTCACTTGTATGATGATGGGAATTGTTCGACCTAATGGTTGGGCTCGGCGGTTTAGTTCAGTTGCCAGCTTAAATGAATCAACTGTTTGAATCATGTCGAAGAGCTTTACTGCATACTTTGCTTTGTTTGTTTGCAACTTTCCGATGAAATGCCAACTTACTTGGCCCCCCACCTCCTTGATTTTGTCCCGGGCTTCTTGGACGTAGTTTTCCCCCAGTATCTGTAAACCTGAAGAAACTGCTTCCTTGATCCGCTCCACATCAACGGTCTTTGTTACTCCTACAAGTTTCACCGAATCGGGCGTGCGGCCGGAGCGCACGGCGGCCTCTGCTATCCTCTCCCTCACTCGGGCAAGATTGTCCGCAATTGATCCCATGGACCCCCTAACTTCACCGGTTGGAAAATCGGAACCACAGAGGAGAGCAAATCCGAAATCCGAATATCGAAATTCTAAATGGTTCGACGAGCTCACCACCCTGAGCGAAGTCGAAGGGCAAATTCGAACTTTCAAAATCCAAATGCCCAAAACTAACAAACCACTGATTTATTCGTTTTTGTTTTGAGCATTGGAGAATTCGAAATTGGGATTTTTTTCGTGTTTCGGATTTGGGATTTCGAATTTTATGTTAGCTCATTTGCTCTGTCGTCTTTGTGGTTCAATATATCCTTTTGTAACAGGACTTGCTATTTGAAGGGATCAGCTACCCCATGAAGACGCAACAACTCCAATGTTTCGCACAGAGGCAAACCTACCACATTGGAGTAAGAACCCTCGATCCGCTGGACCAGACAACCGCCTATGCCCTGGATGCCGTAAGCACCAGCTTTGTCCATGGGTTCACCAGTTCTTATATACCCCTCAATATCACCCGCACTGAGGCTTCTCATGAAGACTTTGGTCTCAACCCACTCGCTTTCTACCACTTCAATAGCTGGGTGCATTAGACAGATTCCGGTAATGACGGAATGGCTGCGCCCGGCCAATCGAGAGAGTATGGAGAAGGCCTCAGGAGGGTCGACTGGCTTACCCAAAATTTCTTGCCCAAGAATAACAATGGTGTCCGCCCCCAAGACCCATCTATTTGGGTAGCGGTCAGCCACATCCCTAGCTTTTGCCTCAGCAAAATAGGTGGCATGCAAGTGTGGCTTCATCCCTGATTGATTGATCTCCTGCAGCCTACTGGGAACTACGATAAAAGAGAGGCCAATTTGCGCCAAAAGTTCTCGGCGCCGTGGGGAAGCCGACGCCAAAATAAAGTCCGCCTTTTCTCCCTTTTCAGTCATTTTAGTCTTAGCAGTCCTGATAAAAGAGACAAGCAAAGCCTCCTACCGCAAAGAGCACAATCATCACAAAAGAAGATATTCCAAGATTCCCACTACTAGCTTAGTCGAAAGGAGCAAGCGTCTTGGTCTTGATTCAATTCAACTTACTAACACTGATGTACGTTCACTTCAGTCTGGAGAAAAACTATATATTCTCCTTTGTGTGCTTTGTGACCTCGGTGGTTAAATCTTCACTGTGGCTGGTCGGTTCAGCTGGAGGTGGCAACCTAAAAAGCCGTTGAGCATTTGAACTGGTCTGACTGGCTACATCCTCCAAAGAAAGTTTCCTTAAAGATGCGATTTTTTCTGCCGTATAAACTAAGAAAGCTGGTTGATTCCGCTTGCCACGTTTGGGTACGGGAGCCAAAAAAGGGGCATCGCTCTCCAGAAGTAGGCGGTCAAGAGGACAATTTTGGGCCACCTCCTGAAGAATTTTTGCTTTGGCGAAGGTTACGGGTCCTGCAATTGAGAGGTACAAGCCAAGATCTAGACATTTTTTTGCAAAGGACCAGTCGCCGGAGAAGCAATGCATGGCTCCGCCTATTTCCCAGATCTTATTTTCCTGCAATATCTGGAAGACCTTTTGGTGAGCCTCGCGGTCATGGATGACCACGGGCAATCCTAACTGCCGGGCCAAATCAAGTTGCGCCTTCATGCAAGTGACTTGCACAGATGGCGCTTGATAATTACGGAAGAAATCCAGACCAATCTCGCCGTAAGCTACGACTTGTGATTTACTTCCTAGGTTGAGTAAATCCTGGACATCCTCAGAAGAAAGAACCCTGGCATTATGGGGATGAATTCCCACTGAGGCGTAGATGTCCTCATTGTCCTCAGCCAGGGCGATGGCTCGCCTTGAGGAGGGAAGGTCGATTCCTATGGTGACAAATTGCCGGACTCCAGCCAGTTTTGCCCGAGCCAGAATATCCTTTCGATCGTCGGCAAAATCTTCAAAGTCAAGATGGCAATGGGTATCAACCAGCATGTTTTTATCTGGATGTGAGATGTGAGATCTGAGATGTGCTAGTGAAATTCAGGAACTCAGGGATTTTTCGAAGCCAGGCTTAATTCTTTAATCCCCTAATTCGCAATTCCCGAATGTCTAGATCACATATCTCAAATCCACCATCTGTTGCTACAATTGGTTCAGAGCTTGTAATTTAAAATCTTCATGCAGCTTTGCCGTGTTTTGGCTGAACTATAAAATTAAATATTGGAGGTGTCAACGAATGAGCATGGGGCATGGAGCATAGAGTCAAAATTTCGGATTTCTATGTGCGAAATTACAAATCCGCAATCCTCAATCTGAAATTTACAATAATTTGTGCTTTCTTCTAACATGGGGTTAAGATAATCAGAAATAAAAGGGGTAGGGTGTATGGAATCTTTCTGGATTCTTGGAGCAGGACATTTTGGCTCTTTGGCGGTGAAGCGCATTTTACCGGGGAAAGGGCACTGCAACCTAATAGTGGTGGACCGGGATGCAAGACCACTGGATGACCTGAAGGATAAGCCTCTGAATATTGTAAAACAGGATGCTGTCCAATTTCTCTCAGCGCAACATGGTACGGGAGATGAATGGATTGTACCAGCAATTCCAGAACACGTAGCCTTCTGCTGGCTCTGTCAACAGTTGAAAAAAGCGGGTACAGTCACGCCACTCGTCGCCCCTTTAGTAATTGATCAGCAAATTCCTAATCCAATAAGAACCAAAGAAGGTGTTCTCTATACTAGTTTTGCAACCTTTCGCTGTCCAGACGACTGTGATGAACTGGAGGAGATGTGCAGCGTAACCCGAAAACGGCGTCAAGCTAATTTGTTTGAGCTCATACGA
>JAJDNT010000280.1 GCA_022340515.1 Deltaproteobacteria bacterium | reverse complement strand
ACACCTCTTCTTTCAAAATCGCGTTTTCTTGCCGGTTTGCAGTGCCAGCTTCGCTTATGGCATCAGTGTTATAATCGAGAGCTTGCCTCAGAAATAAGTCCTGCACAGCAAGCCATATTTAATGCCGGTAAGGAAGTGGGAAGGTTGGCAACCCGTCTCTACCCAGGAGGGGTACTCATAGAAGAGGACCATCTAAACCACCACAAAGCTGTTCAGTCTACAATAGCGGCTATAGACAATCCTGAGATCCCGGCAATTTTTGAGGCTGCTTTTGTCTATAATGCTGTGCGCATTCGGGTGGATATTTTGGAAAGACTTGCAGATAGTAGGTGGAATCTCATAGAAGTTAAGTCAGCCACCTCAGTGAAAGATGTTTACCTGCCTGACGTGGCGGTCCAATATAATGTTCTTCTTGGCTCAGGTCTCGAGATTCGGGATGCTGGCATTCTTCATCTGAACAGCAAGTATGTCTATGACGGGTATAAGCTTGAGCTTTTTAACCTCTTTACTTTCTCGGATCTGGCTGAACAAATCCTGGAACTACAGCAGGAGCTTCCTTCCAGGTTTGCTGAGTTCAAGGATATGCTTGCGGCCGCAAATCCTCCACAGGTAGTCCCTTCGCGCCATTGCCTGAGCCCTTACCCTTGCGAATTTTGGGATCATTGTACCGCGGAAATGCCTGAGTTCTGGGTAATGGATCTCACTGGTATAAGGGTGGAAAGACTAAATGAACTTGCGGCAATGGGAGTCGAAGATATTCGACAAATACCCACAGGTTTCCCCCTAACTGAGCTCCAGGAACGTATAAGAACGTGTGTCGTTACCTGTGAGGACTACGTTGCGGCCGAATTGGGGGAGGAGCTGACAAAGGTAGAATACCCGGTGCATTTTCTTGACTTCGAAACTGTCAGTCCTCCTATCCCCCTATACGCAGATACCAGACCCTATCAGGCTATTCCATTTCAGTGGTCAGATCACCTTCTTTCTGAGGCAGGGGATTTGAATCACTCCAGCTACCTCTTCAGGGAGGATGGAGACCCCCGAGAACATTTCACTGCCAGTCTGCTGAATATCCTGGGAGAGGGGGGCACAATATTTACCTACTCGAACTACGAGAAAAGAGTCGTATCTGAGCTGGCAGAGCACTTACCAGAGCGGCGTGACCGGCTTCTCGCCACTCTAGATAGATTCAAGGACTTGCAGGTTTTAATCAAGAGATATTTCTACAGTCCAGGACTTCACGGTTCATTTTCACTGAAATCGGTGTTGCCGGTACTTGTGCCCCAGATGAGTTACGAGCATTTGCTGATTCAGGAAGGGACGCATGCTTCGCTGGAATATCTACGTATGCTCAACCCCGAGACAACGGTTGAAAAGAGAAGAAGAATTGAGCAGTCTTTAAAAGACTATTGCAACTATGACACCCTTGCCATGGTCAAAATTCGCGAGGCCCTGCTTGAAAGATTTTGATGGAGTAATTGAACTATGAAACCATCCTTTCCTCCTGAAAGTCCCAAGCAATGCCCTTGCGGTCACAAACACGTTTCCTGGTCCATAGGCGAAGATGAAGTCTATTGCTGGGATTGTGACCGCAAGTATCCAGTCTCGGATTGTTTCGTCTCCAGGCCCCCTGCTTCTGAGGAAGATGCTGAACAAGAGACGATAGAGTAATCTGGAGCCAGGACAAGAATTCCTTATAAAAAAAACCCACCGACCTGTGTTGCCCCTGAGCTGGTCTGCTGCGGCTGGACGATGGGTGGGGATTAAATATGCAAACAAAATGCCAAAAAAGCTGGCCAAACCTGGATATATCATGAATCCAGGCTAGAAACTGTAATAAAATCCCATAAATAGGTGGTGAATGGAGTCTATATTCTTGCTAGCAAAATCACTGAAAATAAGGGTTGGACCAACTCCGACAAAAGGCTGGAGCGGCCCTTCCTGGTAGCGAAACAGAATAAAACTGTTCAACGGGTCAAAGTCTGTATCTGCGTCTATGCTGGTTTCCAAATCGGTTTCATCGTTTCCCATCAAGGAAGTCTCCGAAGTGACACCAAGCCAGGGAATATCCTCCAACCAATAGCCCATTTCTGTGCTAGAGGCCAAGTCAGTATCGTAGTAGTCATCACTGGTGGTTGTGTCGGCCTGGGAATAATCAAAACCGAAGAAGGGCAGATCCGACACTTCATTTTCGGATAAATCTAACCAGAAATCGCTGGTGATATGTAACTCGCTCACACCCAGACTAGGGGTGAAGAGTATCAGAGCAATCGTGAACAAAACCGCTATAAATCGCTTTATCCTTTGCATCAGTGCTCCTGTCTATTGGAACGGCCCTTTGCAGCTTTGAAATGGATCGAGAAACCTAACAGTGATACAGTTAATAGTCAAGCTATTATCTGGCTTGTTGGCTCAGCATGTTTGCTGGGGTTGCGGCAGAAGATTGGGTGGAGTGTCTAAAGAGGTAATGCCATGTACGTTCTAAAGCTGAAAGGCGACCTTGTCTGGCATACGTCCGGCCCGGGTGAGTCAGAGGATCCACTCGAATTCGAACTGGAAGCCCTGCTGTCGAGGCGTCCTACACCTTTGTTGGTCTATGGGGAGGTGCACCAGAGAATAAAGAAGACTCTGAAGGTCAATCAGCTTGACGCCCTCACCTTCGCAAAATGTTTGGAGGAGTTTGCTGAGGAGATCAGGAGAGCGGCAGAGACCTATGACTAAGGCCCTAACCACGTCGATTACCTTTTGTTTTGCAGTATTTTACCTGATCTTAACCTGTCCAACATAGGCCTGGACGGACAGGGTAGTAGGGGTGGCAGATGGAAAGAGTTAGGAGGAAAAAGAAGAGGGGTTAGGATAAAGACCCAACCCCTTAATTTAATTTGGCAGTCCCAACGGGACTCGAACCCGTGTCTTCGGCGTGAGAGGCCGATATCCTAGACCACTAGACGATGGGACCGCGAAAGTATGATAACTGATCACGGGGGTAATGGCTGGGGGAGGAGGATTCGAACCCCCGTAGCATGATCCAGAGTCATGCGTCCTACCGCTAGACGATCCCCCAATGGAGCAAGAAAAATAGACCATAGGTTCGCCAAAGTCAAGGGGAAAGTAGCCACCCAGCTAGCAGGGGGCGGCAGGCAGCAGGCAGCTTGCTGCTCGCTGTGAGATCGCAAGCGATCACAAAGTGCTTGACAAACCAAAGGCTTCTTTTATACTTACCAATTCAATCTTCACAGGATTGTAATAAAAGGAATGGTGATCTTTGAAAGTTAGGGTGGATGAGCTTCCACATACAGGTAGGGTGATTCATTTCCACAAGAATGACGAGTGGTTAGCTTTCATAACGGAAGATGCCCGTGAGATTGCCCTGTCCAGGCCGCTCGAGGTTGATTTGGAACTCGTCCCAGAGGCGGATAGCATTAAGCTGAGGGGTCGTCTGCAGGGAGCGGTGCGGATTGCTTGCAGTAGATGTCTGCAAGATTTTGTCCTGGAGCTGGATGAAGCCATAGATTTCACCCTTTTACGACCTCTGTCGGTGGATGCTCCTCACGAAATCGATCTGCGCCCAGAGGACCTGGACACGGAATTCTTCGATGGAGTTACTATCGATGTAGACCTCATCGTAGCAGAGCAAATCTTTCTTGCCTTGCCGCAAAAGCCTCTGTGTCAGCCGGACTGTAAAGGGCTTTGCTCCGGTTGCGGTGCCGACTTGAAGCAAGAAGAGTGTCGATGCGAAAAGATTGATAAGGTTTCTGTTTTCGATGCCCTTCGATCTATGAAGATCGACAAATAGTATATCCCTGGCCCATTTTTGGCGGCTGTTATAATCAAAGGAGTGCTGCTGATGGCTCTTCCAAAAAGACGTCACTCAAAGAGTAGAACACGAAAAAAGCGGACACACTATAAACTCGAGCAACCTACGCTCTCCCTTTGTTCTCAGTGCAACGAACCGAAGTTGCCGCACCATGCATGTCCAAGCTGTGGAATCTATAAGGGGAGGGAGGTCATTAAGACAGAGGAAGATTAGCGAACTATGGGTATTCGGAGGTAAACTGCCGCCGTTTATTTTTTGCTTGAGAAGCGGACCGGACGGTCCGGTCCTAAAAGGTGAAAGGTTCAGATCAGACTGTTTGTAAACAAATAGGGGGTATCGTGATCCGCACCGTTATTTTAGGAACAGGCGCAGCTGTACCCAAAAAAGTTCTCACCAACCAGGACCTGGAGTCCATGGTTGAAACCTCAGATGAATGGATCGCCACTCGAACCGGTATCAAGAGTCGCTATATTGCAGAAGACGGTGAGACTACGTCCACATTGGCCGCGGAAGCGGCCCGCAGGGCGTTGGAGATGGCAGGGGTTAAACCGGAAGAGGTAGATATGATCGTGCTAGGTACTACCTCTCCGGACATGATCATGCCTAATACTGGCGCTCTGGTGCAAAAACATCTTGGCGCCGTCAATGCCTCTGCCTTTGATATTTATGCGGCCTGCAGCGGTTTTGTCTACGCCCTAACCATTGCAGACAAATTCGTAAAGGAGAGCCCTGAAAAAAAGATTTTGGCAATCGGGTCCGAGCTTCTTTCCAGCATTACAGATTGGCAGGATCGTAATACCTGTGTGCTTTTTGGAGATGCGGCAGGGGCGGTGCTGGTTAGCGGCAGTACCGATGGTGACCGGGGCATCCTTTCCACCCACTTATACTCGGATGGATGTCTTTGGGAGCTGCTCTATATACCGGGCGGGGGGTGCATATATCCTCCCAGCGCTGAAATGGCGGAAAAGCGAGATTACTGTATCCGCATGCACGGTAATGAGGTCTACAAGCATGCTGTTCGATCCCTCACCGACGTGGCCTGGGAGGCTATTAGGACAAATAACTTAAAGCCAGAGGATGTGGATCTTTTCATCCCGCACCAGGCCAATATCCGCATCATGAAGAAAGTGGCGGAGAGGTTGGAGATTCAGGAAGATCGAGTCTATATGAACATTGAGCGTTACGGCAATACCTCATCTGCCAGTATTCCGGTGGCCCTGGATGAGGCCAATCGCTCCGGCCGCCTCAAGCAGGGCGATCTGGTCCTCCTGGATGCTTTTGGCGGTGGATTCACCTGGGGCGCCGTAATGATCCGTTGGTAGAAGATCTGGAGAGTTGAGCTAGAGAATAGAGGAGGCAGTAAGTGGACTATTTCTTGACTGAAGAACAGGAAATGATCAAAGAGATTGCGGCCAAGATTGCTACGGAGAAGGTTCGCCCGGTGCGTGCTGAGCTGGACGAGATGGAGGAGTTTCCCTGGGATCTGATGAAGATTATGGCCCAGTCGGACCTCTTTGGAGTGTACCTGCCGGAAGAGTACGGTGGTTTGGGTGGAGGAGTGTTGGAAAATTGCTTGGCCATCGAAGAGCTTGGACGGGCGTGCATCGGCGTTGCCACAACCTATGCGGCCAGTGGTCTGGGGGCTTATCCCATTTTGCTCCACGGCAGTGAGGAGCAAAAACAAAAGTACCTGCCGGTAATTGCTAGCGGCGAAAAGCTTGCGGCCTTTGCCGTAACCGAGTCCGGTGCTGGAAGTGATGCTGGGGGTATCCAGACAACTGCTCAACGGCAAGGAGATTTTTACCTACTCAACGGCACCAAACAGTGGATTACAAACGGCGGTGAAGCTGAAATCTATACTGTGGTAGCTATTACCGACAGGGCTAAAGGGGCCAGGGGTGCAAGCGCCTTTATCGTTGAAAAGGGGGATTCGGGTTTTTCTTTTGGCAAGAAGGAAAAAAAGATGGGTATCTGCACTTCCGCTACTCGGGAGCTTCTTTTCAATGATTGCAAAATCCCAGCCGATCGCTTGGTCAGCCGCGAGGGCATGGGATTTATTGTCACTATGAAAACCTTTGACGTGTCGCGGCCGGGGATAGGTGCCTTGGCGGTGGGTCTGAGTCAGGGTGCCCTGGACATTGCGGTGGAGTATGCTCGGAAGCGTGTGCAGTTTGGCAAGCCCATTATCTCTTTTCAGGCTGTTCAGCACATGCTTGCTGATATGGCAACTGAAACAGAGGCCGCCCGAGCTCTGGTCTATGCCACGGCTAAATACATAGACAGTGGTGCTAAGGATATTTCCAAGTTTTCAGCTATGTCCAAACTCTTTCCAACCGATGTTGCCATGCGCGTAACTACCAACGCCGTGCAAGTCCTAGGTGGTTATGGATATATGCGGGATTACCCGGTTGAAAAGATGATGCGAGATGCCAAAATACTGCAGATCTATGAAGGCACGAACCAGATTCAGCGTAACATTATCGGCCAGGAATTAAACAAAGAATACGGACGGATCAAAGAAACATTTTTCTAAAGGTTTAGCCGGTCAGACCGTTTTAGTCGGTTAAGCCGCTTAGGCCGGTCAGGCTAGTCTGATAGCCTAGGCTTGTGTCTTTAGTGGCTAAACTGGCCAAACCGAGTAAACTGGATAATCTTCCTTTATAGTTTTAGTTCACTGGAGTCCCTCATGCACGTAGTTGTTTGTATCAAACAGGTTCCTGACGCAAAAAATGTCCGCATCGACCCTGAGACCTGCACCTTAGTCCGCCAGGGGGTAGAGAGCATAGTCAATCCCCATGACTGGTATGCGGTGGAAGCCGCTTTGCGTTTCCGAGACGAATACGGAGGGAAGGTAACAGCTTTGACCATGGGACCGCCGCAAGCCGAGGAGGCCCTTAGAGAAACCCTTGCCCTGGGAGTGGATGAGGCTGTGCTTTTGAGTGACCGGGCCTTTGCCGGCGCGGATACTTGGGCCACTTCACTCACTTTGGCGCGAGCCATAGAAAAGCTAGGGCCTGTTGACCTGATAATCTGCGGCAAGCAGGCTATTGACGGGGACACTGCTCAAGTGGGTCCGGGGCTGGCTGCACATCTGGATCGACCCTATACCACTTATGCTAGGCGACTAGAGCTTTTGAATGAAGGGCAATTGCGGGCAGAACGTGTCACAGATCTCGGTTACGAGGTCGTACAAATGGAATTGCCTGCAGTTGTTACGGTAGTTCGGGAAATTGGTGATCCAAGGATGCCCGGACTCAAACACAAAATGAAAGCCAAGAAAAAGGAAATCCCTGTTTTGGGTGCGGCTGAGTTGGATTTGAATCCTGAAGAAGTGGGCTTGCAAGGATCCTACACCCAAGTAGTGAAGGTATTCAGTCCACCCCCACGGTGTGACCGGGAGATGATCAATGGGGAGGTGGAGGAGCAGGCAGAGAAACTTCTCAAACTACTACAAGAAGCAAAGGTACCTGGGCTATGAAGGCCATAATTGACAAAGAAAAATGTGTAGCATGTGGCGAGTGCGTGGAAGTTTGTCCAGTGGAGGCCATTGAAATAGTGGATGAGATGGCCCAGGTGGACGATAATTGCACTCTCTGCGGACTTTGCGTCGATGCTTGCGCCTATGAGGCCATTGGCTTACCACAAGTGCAGACCGCTGAGACAGACGACTTGGAGTCTTACAAGGGTGTCTGGGTTGTTGCCGAGCACCACAACGGTGCAGTACATTCCGTTTCATTCGAGCTGCTGGGCGTCGGGAGAAAGTTGGCCGACAAACTGAAGGTGGAGTTGGTTGCTGTATTGATAGGTGATCAGCTGCAGGAAGGGGCCAAAAAGCTCATCGGCTACGGTGCAGATCGTGTCTATCTGGCACAGCATCCGGCTCTGGTTCCTTTTAATGACGAGTCCCACGCCAACGTTCTCACAGAACTCGTTAAGAAGAAAAAGCCGGAGATTATCTTGGCGGGGGCAACCGCTATGGGTCGTTCCTTTATTCCCAGGGTGGCAGTTGCAGTGGAAACTGGTTTAACCGCTGATTGTACCGGATTAGATATTGGCGATGATGGTCTCCTCTATCAGACACGCCCCGCCTTTGGAGGCAATGTCATGGCTACCATTCTTTGTCCACGCCGCCGTCCGCAGATGGCAACGGTCCGACCCATGGTTATGAAGAAACCTGACTTCGACAGCGAGCGCCAGGGAGCGGTGGAAAATTTTGCTCCCAGTCAAAAGGCAATTACTTCGAGGGTAAAGGTTCTCGAGACGTTTACCCAAGAGCAGGAAACAATGCGCATAACTGAGGCTGATATTGTTGTCACCGGCGGCCGAGGCTTGCAAAAGGCGGAGAATTTTAAAATCCTCGAGGAGATAGCCCTCCTTCTCGACGGTGCAGTGGGTGCTACCCGTAGTGTGGTAGATGAGGGATGGATGCCACACAGTCATCAGGTGGGGCAGACTGGCAAGACGGTATCTCCTAAGCTCTACATCGCATGTGGTGTTTCAGGGGCTATTCAGCACGTGGTAGGGATGCAGGGTTCCGAGATTATTGTGGCGGTGAATAAGGACCCGAGTGCACCTATTTTTGACGTAGTTAATTATGGGGTTGTGGCGGATCTCTTCGAATTTCTGCCTGCCCTGGTGAAGAAAATAAAAGAACAAAGAAGCTAATGAGTTACGAGTTTAAAGTTCAAAGTTTGGGGTTTAATGGGTTTCTCCTAACTTGGAACTTGAGACTTTGAACTTCAAATCTGCGGGGAGGAAAAATGGCTGAAATCAACAAGAAAGTTGCAGTGGTTACTGGAGGTTCTCGAGGGATCGGCAGGGCGATTATTATGGCTCTTGCGGAGCCCGGATTGACTGTTGTTTTCAATCATTTTGATCCTCCCGAGGATGCCGCGGCTGATGAGACCAGCAAAATGGCAAGTGAAAAAGGTTGTGAGATCGAGGGGGTGCGGCTGGACGTCTCGGATTACCAGGCGGTGCAGGAATTCATCAATGGCGTGGTGGAGCGGCATGGACGGATTGATATTCTGGTAAACAATGCGGGCATCACTAGGGACACCCTGCTGCTGCGGATGAAAGAGGCTGATTGGGATGCGGTCTTGGCGGTGAATCTCAAGTCCGTTTTCAATTGTACCCAAGCCGCCACCCGCTTCATGACAAAACAACGTTACGGACGCATAGTCAACATAGCCTCTGTGGTGGGGGCTATGGGTAATGCGGGCCAGGCGAACTATGCCGCATCCAAGGCTGGCATTATGGGGTTTACCAAATCTGTGGCCCGGGAAGTAGCGAGCAGGAATGTGACAGTCAATGCGGTGGCTCCAGGTTTTATAGAAACTGAAATGACGGCCAAACTTTCGGATAAGGTCAAGGAGGCCTTTTTGGTCCAAATTCCTCTGGGCCGGGCCGGGCAGCCAGAAGATGTCGCCCAGTTGGTGAAATTTTTGGTTTCAGAGGACGCTTCGTATATCACTGGTCAAATTATTCACCTAAATGGTGGGATGTATATGTAAGGGCAAAGGCGCATAGCGCTTTGGGCAACGAGGCGAGATGTCGGGCGAGACGAGAGGCCTGGTATATTTAACAGACCTCGTCTCGCTGATAAATAGAGCCTAGTTAGTTGCGGGGAGGACGTAACGGCTTGTAGTAAACATTGAGCTTAAATTGGGGATCAGGCGATGCAGAGAAGGGTAGTAATTACGGGTCTTGGATTGGTCACTCCGCTGGGAATCGGCGTGGAGGAGACATGGTCGGCGCTCGTGGCGGGCAAGTCGGGAATTACTCCGATCACCAAGTTCGATGCCAGCGATATGACTACCAAGATTGCCGGCGAAGTAAAGGGTTTCAAAGCGGAGGATTATGTCTCGCGCAAGGATATAAGGCGGATGGATATTTTCACCATTTACGCCATGGCAGCGACCCGTATGGCTGTTGAGCATGCGAGACTCAGAATTAGTGGCAACAATGCCAATCGGGTGGGTGTGGTCATAGGATGCGGTCTTGGTGGTCTCAATACGATTGAGAAATTTCACCGTGTTTTGCTGGAGCAAGGCCCGAAGAAAGTTAGCCCTTTCTTCATTCCCATGCTTATTGCCAACATGGCCCCTGGTCAAATATCCATAGCTTTTGGAGCCAAAGGTCCGAACGTCGCCATCGAAACCGCCTGTGCTGCTGGCACCCACGCGGTGGGTGACGCTTTCAAACACATTCAGCGCGGTATTGCTGATGTGATGATTGCCGGCGGAGTGGAGTCCACGGTCACACCTCTGGCTATAAGTGGATTCAATGCTATGAGGGCCATTTCAACCCGGAATGATGACCCGCAGAAGGCTTCTCGTCCTTTCGAAAGAGACAGGGACGGTTTTGTCCTGGCCGAAGGTAGCGGCATTGTAATTTTGGAAGCTCTTGACCACGCCCTAGAGCGCGGAGCCTCAATTTACGGAGAGTTAATTGGCTATGGTCTTACTGCAGACGCTTACCATATATCGGCTCCGGCTCCGGAAGGCGAGGGAATGGCGCGGTGCATGCGGATGGCCCTGGATGATGCTGGTGTTGCCCCGGAAAAAGTGGATTACATAAATGCACACGGCACCTCTACGGATCTTAATGACAGTTTCGAGACCCGGGCGATAAAAACGGTCTTTGGAGAACACATTAGAAAGCTGGCGGTCAGCTCTACCAAGTCAATGACCGGACACCTTTTGGGAGGAGCCGGGGGTGTCGAGAGCGTATTCACAGTGCTCACCATAAAACGTGGAATCATTCCTCCTACCATCAACTACGAAAACCCGGATCCAGAGTGCGATCTAGACTACGTTCCCAATGTGGCTAGGGAAGGGAAAGTCAAAATAGCTCTATCCAATTCCTTCGGTTTCGGCGGCACCAATGCAGCACTGTTGTTCAGCCAATATGAATCTAAGTAGTCGGGAGATTCAGGATGAAAGTAATTATTGGGTGTGATCACGCAGGATTTGCTTTAAAAATGAAAGTGGCGGATTTACTCGAGAACCTTGGACATACAGTCGAAGATGCGGGTTGTCACAGTGAGGATTCAGTTGACTATCCAGTTTACGGCAAGGCGGTAGCCAATGGAGTTGCCAAAGGTGAGTTCGCCAAAGGTATCCTTATTTGTGGCTCCGGTCTAGGCATGTCTATGGTTGCCAATCGTTTCCGCGGTGTGCGTGCAGCTCTTTGTAACGACCTTTACAGCGCCGTCCTAAGTCGTCGACACAATGACGCTAATCTTTTGGTGATGGGGGGGAGGCTGATAGGCAGCGACCTGGCCGAAGAGATTGTCAAAACCTGGCTGACCACCGAGTTTGATGGTGGGCGTCATGAGGGGAGAATAGAGCAACTGGACGAAATTTAATTATTTGGCTCCCAGATGTCTGGTCCTTTGGCCCAGGTCAGGGCGCATAGAGCATGGGGCATGGGGCATGGAGCATAGCGTCAGATTTCGGATTTCGGAATGCGGAT
>JAJDNT010000276.1 GCA_022340515.1 Deltaproteobacteria bacterium | reverse complement strand
TGGCTCAGTGGGTAGAGAGGGACCTATCATACATATAGGTTCATTCTTGGGTTCAACCGTGGCCCAGTTCATGCGCTTGACCAGAGAAAGAGAACGTATTTTGATGAGCTGCGGCGCTGCAGCGGGAATAAGCGCTACTTTTCACGCCCCCATTGCGGGAATGCTCTTTGCCGTGGAGGTGCTTCTCGGAGACTTTTCCCTGGGTACCTTCTCTCCAATAGTGCTCGCCTCTGTCACAGCGGCGGTAATTTCCATGTTTCATTTGGGAGATTTTCCTGCCTTTATTATACCTTCCTTCCACATAGGTTCTTTCTGGGAATATGCTTTTTATCCACTGCTGGGCATTCTATGTGGTCTGGTAGCAGTGGGGTTTACTGCGAGTTTGTATTTCTGCGAAGATCGCTTCAATAATCTACCCCTGCCTGGTTGGGTGAAACCCGCCATAGGTGGCATGTTGTTAGGTTCCGTGTTGCTGGTACTGCCAGAGGTTTTTGGGGTAGGATACGGTGCAATAAATAATGCCTTGATGAGCAAGATCTCTCTCAGTCTTATGGGTGCCCTTGTCTTTGGCAAAATCTTGGCAACTTCTATTAGCCTGGGCTCCGGCGCAACCGGCGGCATTCTGGCACCTTCCCTTTTTATCGGGGCCATGGCCGGCGGCACCATTGGCTGGCTGGCAGCTGCAGTTTTACCAGATTTTTCTGCAGCTAGTAATTATGCTCTGGTTGGTATGGGAGCACTGGTGGCCGGCAGTACTCATGCGCCGGTGACGGCGATCTTGCTGATTTTTGAACTATCCGGCAGCTATCACATTGTTCTGCCTCTGATGTTGGCTTGCATTCTCAGCACTATAACCTCATCCTTATTGCAGCGCGGATCCATCTACACCATAAAGCTTTTGCGGCGGGGAGTTGAAATTTCTCATGGGCGAGAACAAACGATTCTTAAAAACATTGCGGTAAAGGATGTTATGGTTCGCGATGTCAAGAGCGTGTTGGAGTCTGCTCCAATGGCAAAGGTAGTGGATCTTTTTAAAAAATTTAATTTGGCTTGCCTTACAGTGGTAAACGACAAGGGTGAACTGGTGGGGCTGATCTCCTTCCACGATATTGCAGGTGCCGCCTTAGAGGAGGAGATGTCTTATTTACTTATTGCCAGAGATATGGCTGAGACCGAAGTTGACACGGTCGTTCCCACTGATACCCTTGATAAGGTTCTGGCGAAAATGGAGGCGAAAAAAGTGGGCCAGCTACCCGTGGTAGCAGAAGACGGTTCAGGAAAACTCATGGGACTAGTTCTGGAAAGAGACGTAATTAGCGCCTATGAGAGCGAGTTGCGCTTACGGTGGTTCTAGAAAAGCAGCTGCTGAGAGCTGAAGTCTGATAGCTGAGAGCTAAAAGAATGACCGAATACCGCGACATATTGGACAGCATAGACCGAGGTATTATCACCATAGATCTCCGGGGTGAGATCACCTCTTGTAACCGAGCCTTGGAAGAAATACTGGAGGTGGAGGCAAAGACTATTGTCGGTCATTTTCTAGAAGAGGTTTTTAAAGGTGCAGATCCCCTTTGCCAGTTGTTGAAGGAGGCTATTCAAGAAGAGGCACGCTCGCAGGACAGGGACTTGGCTTATACCTGCAAGGAGGGCAGGATTAAACCGCTGAGGGCCACGACATTCTCCCTCAAGAAGAAAACAGGAGAAAGAGTAGGGGGGATCCTGCTGGTGAAAGACATGACCGAAATTCGCAAGCTGGAGGAGAGAGTCCAGCGGGCCTCAAGACTTGAAGCCTTGGGTCAGCTGACCCAGCGACTTGTCCATGAAATACGCAACCCATTGAGCGCTATGGATATCAATCTGCAACTCCTGCAGGAGCGGTTGGGGTCCCGCAGCCAGGACCCAGAGATTGGCAGGTATCTGGAGATCATAAGTACGGAAACTCGGAGGCTCAATGAAGTACTACGCAATGCCCAAGTTTTCTCCAAGCCTGAATCTCCGGATTTTGAGACCGTTGACCTTCACCAGATAATCGACCAGGTATTATTCCTTATCAAGGAAGAAGCGTTGCGCAAAAAAATTGAGATTGCCAGGAGCTTGCAGGCCCGGCATAGCATGGTCAAGGCTGACCCTGATCAGATGAAGCAGGTCTTTCTCAACCTTCTCAGGAACAGCATCGAGGCGATGAGCGAGGGTGGCAAGTTCGAGGTGCTGTCAAGAAATGATGGTCAGAGCAAAATCATTGGAATAGAGCTGGTGGATACGGGGGGCGGCATTCCCATGGCCAACCTGCAGCACGTCTTTGACCCCTACTTTACTACTAAGAAAAAAGGCACCGGTCTTGGACTCAGTATTGTCCACAATATTATCACCCAGCATGGCGGAAGTATCGATGTAAGCAGTTGGCTGGGCGAGGGGACGATTTTTAGCATTATCCTACCCCTTGCGTCAGGTGAGTAAGAAAACAATGGAGATGGGAAGACCAAGAATCCTGATCGTAGATGACGAGCCAAATATACGTCAAGGCCTTGCAGAGGCTCTAGAGGGTCAGGGCTATGAGATTGAGCAGGCTCCTAGCGGTGAAGTCGCCTTGGAGATTGTCAGGTTGAACCCCTTTGACCTAGTTCTGGTTGATCTGGTCATGGAGGAAATGGACGGCATAGAGGTCTTGCGGGAGATCAGTCGGCAATGGCCTCAGACTGAGGTGGTGATCATTACCGCCCACGGTACCATTGAAACGGCGGTCAAGGCTCTCAAGGAGGGTGCGTACGATTATCTCACCAAGCCGATTAATGTGAAACGGTTCCGCACTTATATACACAATATCCTGAGAGCCCATGAGCTGCAGGAGGAAAATAGGCGCCTGAGAGAACAACTTCGTACCGAGCAAGAGTATAGCCAGATCATCGGCCGTAGCGAAAAGCTCCTTACAATTCTGGAAATGATAGAGCAACTGGCGCCAACTGATGTCACCATTCTAATTGAAGGGGAGAGCGGCACTGGTAAAGAGCTCGTGGCCCATGCCATTCACCAGAAGAGTGGAAGAGGGCAAGAGCCTTTCATCTCGGTTAACTGTGGCGCCTTGCCCAGGGAGCTTATAGGTAGCGAACTCTTTGGTCATGAAAAGGGCGCTTTCACTGGGGCGTCACAAAAGAAACAAGGGAGATTCGAACTGGCTGACCGTGGTTCACTCTTTTTGGATGAAATAGCTGAAATGGACCTGGAAGCCCAGGTAACCTTGCTAAGAATCTTGGAAGAGGGCCGATTTCGCCGTATCGGCGGCACCCGCGAGGTTAAGGTAAATGTGAGGGTGATTGCCGCTACCAATAAGAGTCTCCAAGAGCAGGTTAGACAAGGAAGATTCAGAGAAGATCTCTTCTATCGTCTAAATGTAGTGCGCATGAGTCTTCCACCCTTGCGTGAGAGACGGGAGGATATTATACCCCTGACGCAGCACTTCTTGGACACTTTCTCGGCCAAGTACCACAAGCCCGATCTCAAGCTTGCCTCAGAATTAAGCGAAAGACTTTCCCAATATCAGTGGCCGGGAAATATCAGGGAGTTAAAGAACTGTATCGAGCGAGCGGTGATTCTGGCTCGAGAACCACTAATCGGACTGGACCTACTTCCCGAGCGTCTTCAGCGAGAATCTGATTTGCCCGCAAGGGAAGGAATTTCAGTTGGTTCGTCTCTGGCTGAGATGGAAAGAGAAATGATTCGTCAGACCTTGGAGCACACAGGGGGCCACCGGAAACGCACAGCCGAGATTTTGGGAATAAGCGAACGGGATCTTTACTACAAACTCAAAAAATATCAGCTAAAATAGTAGTTATATTGAGTGATTAGGGGATTGAGAAAAATCCAAAATGTAGGGTGACCACTGCCCGTCGGCTATTTGTGAGCCACAATAATAAACTTAGCTGCAAAATTTGCAGCGAAAAGAAAGATATTGATATAATTAGATAAATATTGGTGTTGCTCCGGGAGTTCCGAAGGTGTAAAATATTTAATCTGCAAGTTTTGCACATCGTTATTTTTTTGTCCGCCTTGTCTACGGAGTAGATAGTATTTTAAGCATTTGAAATCATAAGATTAAACTTAAAAAATAAAACAACCTTCTCCGTGGCACCGTCCTTGCTATATAGATCTATGGACTATTTAGGGCAATTTTTGTACTGGAAGGAGAATATTATGCAACTTGGACAATTCCTGGAAAACAAACACGTGATTCTGGACATTCAGAGCCCAGAGAGATTTGCTTGTCTGAAGGAGATTCTCGAGGGAGTTGCCACGGATGGCTATTTGCGCAACAAGGTAAAAGCTCTCGACGAGTTGATTGAACGGGAGCAACTGGCCACCACAGGTATCGGTGGCGGTATGGCCATTCCTCATGTGTTCACCGACGAAGCCCGACGCCCTCTTTTGATCATGGCAAGATCGCTTGAAGGGGTGGCCTTTGAGTCCTTGGACGGTAAGCATGTAAATGTCATTTTCGTGGCTATGGCTCCTCGCAAGGACAAGGAAATATTCATTAACATTCTCTACCATCTGGTGCGTTTCCTGAAAGTCAAGGAAAACTTCCAAGATATTCTGGAAGCGAAGGACGTTGATGCTGTGCTGGAGGTCATTGCCCGGGCAAAGGACAACCTCTTGTCTGAGAAACTGAAACGATTGGTAAAGGATGAGGTTTACCCTTATGGAGTTCCCGGTACTGGTATTTCAGGTTAAAGCTGAGCTACGAGATCTGCTAGTTAGAAGAGGATCGACTGTTAATGAAACCTCTGGCCAAAGATGAAATCGTCCGCTCTCTTAGAAATCGACTGCTCGACTTTTTTCGTCGTTACAAGCTGAGCGATCAAACCTTTCTGATAGTTGTTGCGG
>JAJDNT010000010.1 GCA_022340515.1 Deltaproteobacteria bacterium | reverse complement strand
TGAGATTCCCCTAACCAATCTAAATGACCACCTCACAAAGGCGGAGGTCTCTAATCTAGGTCGCTTCGTAGTTCGGCAATTCAACAAGAGCGTCGAGCGCTGAAGAGAACCGAAGGGCATTTAGGATCCTTCGGTACTTTTCCTGCTTGCTTGACCAGCCAGGCCTGCAGCGATTTTTTCGGTGTGATACATCATCTCCTGGATATGCTTGTCCTTTTTCTCTAGGCGTTGCTTGAGGGTGCGGTTTTCCTGCCGTAATTTAGCAACTTCCGATTTAGCAAAAAGGCCACGTATTCTTCCAAAGATTAATGTTCCTACCGCTCCAACGACGACTCCAAGAGCCAAACCTATCCAAAAATAAAAGTTCGGATTTTCCACCAGATATCACCCTCCCCCATGGAAATCAAATCCCAAACTCCAAGCACCAAATTACAAACAAATTTAAAATTTTTACCCTGTGGAATCCTGCCTTCGGCAGGTTTGCCAGAAGCGAAATTCCACAGGGCAAGTATCCAATGACCAAAACAAGCTACATCAATCTTCTTTCTGTTCTTTGTGTTTCAGGCTTTTACATTGCAACCTGCCGTCATGGGCAGACACTTGCGTAAGAGAACATACATAGCCCCGGCGCCGCCGTCACAGGGTTGCGCCGTGGCAAAAGCCAGAACCAA
Source organism: Deltaproteobacteria bacterium (assembly GCA_022340515.1). GTDB lineage: Bacteria > Desulfobacterota > Syntrophobacteria > BM002 > BM002 > BM002. Next base: position 17,461 of record JAJDNT010000010.1, on the reverse strand, counting down.
GCGTTTCAAATGCCCACGTTTGAGCCAGCTCGACATGCGTTCCTTGAGGACCGGCATCTGGTCCTGCGAATTCAGTCCCCGCCCGTGGATTATTAGCACACAGCGGTACCCTTTGACCACACTGGCAAGGATGAACCGTTCCACAGCCTCCCTGGCCTCGGCTGCGGTCATACCGTGGAGATCATAATGGGCCTGAACAGAAAAATCCCCACATCGCAGCTTCGGCAGTAGTTCAGGGTCAGCCCCCACAATGGCGCCCTCGATGTACTCGTCCGTAGATTGTATATCAAAACTGCCATCACCGCTAACTAGGTCAACCAGCTGAGCATACGCCTCCAACTCCTCTTCCATGAGCGGACGCCGACTGGGCTTGGCCAGAGGGCCTGGTTCTCTCGGTTCCACGGTGTTGCAGTCAAGAGTCTCCACACCAGCCATAGCCTCGCGAAACAAATTATCTTCTTCTCCAGCGTCTACTCTCTCTGGTTTAACTTCTTCGCCTTCCCCTGGTGGCTCAATTTCTGTCTTCTTCAGCATTTCACCTAGTCCGGCAAAGGGATTATTAAAGCGCTCATTGGATAGCGGCCTCGAGGCTGGGGAATTTTTCTTTTTACGTCTTTTTTTCATTGTGAACTCGCACAAATATTGTTCTTTTATAGCATAGGAGAATGTGTTATTAAAGCGTCCATGAATCCGCCAAAACTGATTGCAGCTCAGGGTGAATTTGATTGGTTTATCGAAGAGATCAGCGAAGCAACCCTCTTGGCTGTGGACTCGGAGTCAAATAGCTATTTTGCCTACAGGCCGCGTATCTGCCTTATCCAGATTTCCACAAACAACAAAGACTTCATCCTTGATCCACTGACTTTGAAAGACCTCTCCGGCCTTGGTCGTATTCTCTCAGACCCTTCCATAGAAAAGATTCTCCATGCTGCTGAAAACGACCTTATTGGTTTCAAGAGAGATTATCGCTTCCAGGTAATGAATATATTCGATACTTCCATAGCCTGTCGCCTTCTCGGCCGTAAGAGACTGGGACTTGCCAGCATTCTCTCGAAGGATTTTGGCATTACCGTGGACAAGAAGTATCAGCGCTGCAACTGGGAAAGACGGCCTTTGAATCAAGAGCAACTCTATTATGCTCAGCAGGATACCCGTTTTCTACTAAAGCTTCGGGACGAACTCCAAGGCCAGTTGATAGAGAGGAATCTCTGGAACCGGGCAAAGGAGGAATTTGCCCGACTGGAAAGGATCCGGGTTAAACCTCCGAAGAAGTGGGATCCTGATGGCTATCTTCGCTTAAGGGGGGCTCAGCAATTGTCTAAAAGTTCTTTACCAGTTCTCAAAGAACTGTTTTCTTATCGGGAGCATTTAGCCCGCAAGAGTAATAAAGCACCCTTTCGAATAATGAACAACGAAGTCATGGTGAGACTGGCCGGGGAGACTCCGGACAACAAGCACGATCTCTTTAGGATTAAAGGTTTGCCCTCTCGTTTCAGGGGAAAAGGGGCAACTCCTCTTCTCCGAGTCATCGATAGAGCAAAATCATGAAGTGTACCCTTCCAGATATTTTTTTGCAGGCAGAGCTTGCTCTTACAGACATCAGACTAAATGATGCATGTCATGTAGGAGCAACCTGCCGGTTGCGATCACCTACGAGATAATACTTTGGCTTCCTTCCAGGAGTTTCTCCAAAAATAAGTGGATCATTCTTGTAACTTCTGTTCAGTAGCCAGTTTGCCTGTGTGAGCAAACGAGAATGGACTTGCTCATGTCTCTTCTGTCCTTCCAGGCGCTCATCCGCCTGCGGCGGAATCACTTCTAGCCCAGCTGTGGCCGGGGGAAGCTGCGAAACTACGAACATCTGAGCAACCGATCTTCACTCTCCCAGCCTCGAGAGGGCTTGCATGAGGATATGGTGCACCCTAAACAGGAAGCCTGCCAATAGATGCTGCGAATCATCGGGGTTGTGGAGTAGCTTCCCCGTGGCCTATATCGCTAAAATATTTTTGGGGAAACTCCTTGGGTCCCTTCTCCTTGACATCAGATCTCTTTTGTCTTACAAGCGAGAATCCTATACTTTCACTAGGGAAGAAAATTGATGGGTGGCTGTACTCAACTAAAAGATGTTTTCAAGTCGTATACTTACGATCAGGACAAAGTTCGAACCCCAGATGAAACGGTTGCCCATGTACGGCAGCGCTTCGCCAGTGTAGATATGGATATTTTGCACCAAACAATGCGTATCGACACCGGCCGACTGGACATCCCCGTTTACATAAGCCTCTGCGGCACAGATGTTGTGCCTCTCACTGGCACCAAGAAGCAGATGGGTAAAGGAGTTACGGTTATTCAAGCGGAAGCCAGCGCTTTAATGGAACTTGCTGAGCGCTTCAGCTTTTTTTCCTTCATCAAGAACACGCCTTTTGCCACTGCGACCTACAAAGAAGTAGACGGCAACATCCTGCCTTTAGAAATGCTCTGGCAGTCTCTCTACGACAACGAGACAGATTTGGAACTGGGCACTTCAGCCCTCAGAGAACTGCCCTTTCGCTGGACTCGGGCTTATAACCTCACCCGTAATAAAGAGGTATTGATTCCTATCGATTGGTTTTACACTATCCATGAGTACAACGGCCCTGCTGCAGGCAACGTGCTGGAAGAAGCTATCCTTCAGAGCCTCTGCGAGGTAGTTGAACGCCATGTCTCCTCTGTGATCAGCAACGAGCGAATGGTCACAGCCAGTATCGATCCATCTAGTGTCCAAGATCCGGCTGCGAGGGAGCTCCTTGACAAGTTTGCAGCACAGTCTATTAAAGTTTTTATAAAAGACTTTTCTTTGGACACTGGCATTCCCACAGTGGGCACACTGGCCTGGGACCCTAGCACTTTTCCCGAAAAAAGTGAGATCGTCTTTACAGCTGGAACTACACCCAATGCGGAAAAATCTCTCGTTCGGGCCCTCACCGAAATCGCTCAACTGGCAGGAGATTTCGAGCTTCGCACCAGCTACAGACCGACTCTACCAAAATACAAAAACCTGGAGGAAGCCGAGTATATAATGGCCCCAGCCCCTTTGGTTTCCATCAAGAGTCTGCCCGATCTCAGCGATAACAACTTCAAGACTGAAATTGAGCGGTGTGTCTCCACCCTCTCGCACTTGGGTATGGAGGTTCTGGTCGTTGACGTAACCCACCCGCAGTTGAGGATCCCGTCTGTCTATACCATAATACCAGGTGCCCATTTTCGGGATCGCACCAGGGACACCAGTGTTGTCTTTCATGCTGCCAAAATTATCAGCCAGACTTTAGAGGGTACTCAGGCGGTCGCTGCAATCCAAAAGTTGCTCGAGTCATTTCCCGATCGTTACTACCTGCACTTTTTCCTGGGATTGGTCTTGGAATATGGAGGACAAGCGAGGGCAGCGCTGAAAGAATTCCACCGAGCTTTGAGCCTCAATCCCCGTCCCCTAGATATGGCCAGTGTGCACACACACATCGGGGTATGCTTAAAAGATATGGGCGATTATGAGGGTGCCATCAAGGCACTGGAACAAGCGAGAGATTTTGATCCTAACCTTAAAGAAATTTATAATATCCTGGGCTTTTGCTATTTCAAACTCAAAAAGCATGAACAGTCTATCGAACAGTTCGAAAAAGCCCTGGAAATCGACCCCGGTTCTGCCATCGACTATGCCAATATTGGATCGAATCTGAGAGAGATGGGCCACAAAAAAGAAGCAATCCGCCTTTATAGGATCGCCCTCGAGATGGATCCCACCATCGATTTCGCCCGGGAAAGTCTATTTCGACTAGAAAGCGAATTAGGAGATGGGAGTAAGTAGTAGCGCCCCAGCTGGCAGCGGCAACAAGTGAGAGGCGAGAAGAGCGAGACTGGCGAGACGAGGTTTGTTCTATACAATTTTCACCTGACCTCCCGTCTCGCCCGATTTCCCGTCTCGCAGCACAGCACGCTATGTGGCCTGCGCAAAGAATATGGCCCAAACATCCAACCCGATCATGGTTACAACCGCCGCTCCTTTAAAAACCATAGCAAAAACCCGTCCCAGCAGGCCGCCCCACCCCACTCGTACCGCCTGGCTCATTTTTCTCTGCTCTAGATAAGTAACCACAAAACCGCCGACGAAAGCGCCGAAGAAAGCTCCCACTATGGTCCCAAATCCGAAAATCATGGGTGACAATGCGATTGCTCCAATTAACCCACCTATCAACGTCCCCAGCATTGCTTTTTTGGAACCGCCATAGCGTCGGGCTCCCCAAAGACCGGACCAGAATTCCAGAACTTCGGCAGCAACCGCTAGGACAAAAAGAATCAAAAGCATTTGATAAGTGATCACAGCAAAACCCGTTAACCAACTGTAAAGGGCGGAGGTGATCAATATTAGCCAGGTACCTGGAAGACCCAGGACAACCGCAATCAAACCGGCAGGCATTGACAGTATTAGTATGATCAGAACCACAACCTTAAGAATTTCCGAGCTCATTTTTCATTTCTCATTTTTTATTTGTCATTGCACCTTTATCATTGCCACAAGGCTGCACGAGATCGCCATTCCGCCGCTAAGGCTAGCACCCAGAAAGACACATCATTACAGCTTGTGAATGCTAAAGGTAAAATCAGAAATGTGCAATGAGAAATCAGAAGCGACTGGGCATTCTCTGAGGCAAAAGCCGCAGGTTACACTGCCTCATGAAGAACTTATCGGTCATTCCGGCAATGAAGTCACGCACCACTTCAGGGGGTGAGTGGGAGTCGACGTACTCCCTGGACATGCCGTCGAGAAAACCACTGAAAAGCTCCGACTCACGATTCTCTTTGGCGAAATCTTCTAAATAGAGCTGGAAGAGAGTCTCGAACATACGTCCAATCTTTTCCACTTCACTTTTAATCTTGGGGTTTTGATAGATTCTCTCGTAGTTAAAAGATTTAAGCTCGCGAAGAGCTTCGGAGGCCCCAGGACTGAATCCCACCCCATCTTTGTTCATGCTGTTTTTAATAACATCTTCCACTAAGTTGTAAACAATTGCACCATTGGTGGTCCCCAAGAGAGCGCCACAGTCCGAAGGGATCTCATCTCGACTTATGAGGTTTAGTCTAATGGCATCTTCTATATCACGACCAATGTAACTAATTGTGTCGGCGAGGCGCACCACACAACCTTCAAGGGTCATGGGTGTCAGAATTGTGCTTGGGTCATTATTCTTTAGTTCCATTTCTCGGTCGAGATCAGCAAAAGTCTTACCCGGTTGCGGCCTTAGGGTCTGTTCGTGGATCTCCCCATCATGGCAAATAATGCCATCCAAAACCTGGAGTGAAAGGTTCCAACCCTTGCCTTTCTTCTCTATGCGGTCAAGGAAGCGGACACTCTGAACGTTGTGTTGAAATCCACCAATCCCATGACGGCGACAGATATCGGAAAGGTACCGTTCACCATCGTGGCCGAAGGGGGCGTGTCCAATGTCGTGACCAAGGGCAACGGCTTCGATGAGATCTTCATTCAAGCGGAGAAAGCGGCCAATATCCCTGGCTATTTTTGAAAGAAATTGGACATGTAGAACCCTGTGAGTAATGTGGTCATTGTTAACCAGGTAGAAGACTTGGGTTTTGTCAATGTAGCGGGTGTAGGCCAGAGAGTGGAGTATTCTGTCCCCGTCCAGGGAGAAGTGTTGCCTGTGCCCCCTTTCAACCCTCTCTTCTGGTCGTCTTCGGATGGCTGCTGTGCTGAGGGTAGCGTATGGGGAAAGGACACTTGCTTCTCGCCTTATAAGTTCCTCTTTGGCCCCTAGCAGGGGTGAAATTCTCTTTTTCATGACTCAAAAGTTCCTCTGTCGTTTAACTGAAATTTTGTTACTCGCCCATTTCGGGCTTGAGGGATAGTTACGACAGCTATATGCGGACCTCTTCTAGGGCAATGATGACGCTCAAGTCTGCTTCAACAAAAGTGTACTCATCCATCTCCTCTACAGTCACCCAGCGCACCTGTTCATGTTCTGCCAATTTGAGTTTGCCGCCTACAATCGAGCACCAGAAGGCAATCAGCTCGATATTAAAGTCAGGATACTGGTGATGTGTTGTGCAAAAATGTTCTTCGATCTCAATCTCCAGGTTGAGCTCCTCTTTGATCTCTCGCCGCAGGCAGTCTTCAGGTGTCTCATCAACTCTTACCTTACCCCCTGGGAATTCCCACTTCCAGCCGAAGAGTTTGCTCCGACCCCTCTGGGCGATCAGGATCTTGTTTTCATCTCTGATCAGCGCTGCGGTCACCAATCCCATATTCAGCCTACACTTTCATCCTTTCAGCCGGTCCCTTCAGACCTATCAGGACCAAGGCCGAGAGAGCGAACCCTCTCGAGCAGGTCAGGCGGCAACTCATGCCGCCAGAGACCGAATTCTGGATGGTAGCCAAGATAATTTGCCAGCCGGTAAAGACCTATCTCTGTCTTGGCATCCTCTATCTGACCGGTGCGGCACCAGGAAATCGCCTCAGTTAGTTCATGAAACTGGAAATCGCCCACCTCTTCCAGGGGGTGGCCGTCACCTTCCGGCTCCATTCCCTCACGGGGATCCACCTTTACTGCCCGATAATGTATTTTCTCCATTCCGAAACCTGGTGATGAAAAAGTGCCTCCACCGAGGCTGACCAGTTCTTCAGCCTTCACTTCATAGCCGGCCTCTTCCTGGACTTCGAGTGCCGCCCTGCCGTTGATGCCAATGCTGCCTACGTCCCCATACTCGAGTCCCCCCGCCACCAGCTCAAGGTAAGTTAGCCGGGGCAGAGGGTCCAGATGAGCCTTGGCCGGATTGTCCTTCCTCAGGTATATTGAAGGCCTAACTCCACGCCGCAGACCAACCCAGACTTTCCCTTCGCTGTCCATGTGGTAAAGAACAACTGCCACCGCATCTGCAAAAGGACCTTCGACCATATCAAAGGTATAGGGATGGGAATACTGATCGTCCTTGTAACGATGTCTCAACTGCAACCTGCGCAGCCGCACAAAGGGCACCACTGGTTCCTCAGTTTCCTCTCTTAGTACTTCGACATCCTGCAACAAATCAGGGCTGATCACCAACTCTCCTTCAAACTAAAGTCCGAGATTCTATGCACGAGGCACGTTCAAACTTTTGATGTGGGATATGGATGGGCCAAAAATTTCCATGTAGCTTGTGCTTGGACTATGCCCCATTGCTATGGGCAAGTCAAGGGAGTGGCTCTATTCTGGATGCCTGATGCTAGATGCTGAATACTTGATGCTGGATACTTGATACTGGATGTTGGAGAAAACAAGCAGCATTTCTTGCAGTAAACGCTATGCGCCTTGCGCTATGCTCTATGCGCAAAAGGGCAGACCTCACCCTCGCTGGATTAAAAAAACAACCAGCCTTAGAGCATTGGTCACCCAGTGGTTGAAAACCAGTTGTCTGGCTTACCTGCGAGAACGTTTGGAAGCCTTCAGGGGATTCAGCTTCACAACTTTTTCCTCGCCAGACTTAATGTGGGTGGCGAGATTACAGGGGCCGTTTTTCCACTTGATTTGTGGTTCTGGGCAGGATTGGCAGTAAACGCCATGAGATAAGGTCATAGCCTTGCCACAACCTTGGCAGGATTCGACGATGGGGTAACAGGCGCCACCATTGTAGGTGCATCCTTGCTTGCCCATGAAAAAACATTCTGTGCCTTCTTTGATCGTTTGACAGAGCATTGTCCGTCCCTCCTCTGATTAAATAAGTTTTGTCTTTGTATTACAGCTCTTTAAGCTACCCGGAACAATCTGAGAATACCCTCGGGGAGCAAAGAAAAACCGGGTCATAGTTCCTAAAAAAGGAATCCCGGCAAAAAACCGTGTATATATAACAAAAGTTAAAAGATTTTCCAAGCCAAAAATTGATTCAAATTTCTATAATTTATTGTTCAGGGAACAGATAAGTCTTCTCAATGCTTTTTTCAACCATATTTCTTTAGATAACAAAAATTTTCTTTAGCTCGGGATTTAGCTGAGACAGCTCGATTCCGGTTTTGCCTATGCCCAGTGCGGATTGTGGGCTCAATTTGAAGTTTATAATTTGAATTTATTTTTTAAATCCGCAATCCGAAATCCCAAATCCGAAATATTCCTACTCCTTCCTCATCTTTTTGGAGCGCCACCACTTCAATAGAAAAATTAAAAATGCTAATATTCAGCCCACAAAGGACTAAGCAAAGAGTAGAGCCAGTGGAGCTAAAACCATGGAAGTGATTAAACAGGTTGTCGAAGATCCCACTTTGAGCCCGGTGGAGAAGGTCCTCTTTGCCATTCTCTACTGCAACAGGCAAGGAAAGGAATGCAACCTTTCTGTTCAAGACCTTGTAGATTATGTGGGCTTGGAGTTGGAAAAAGTGAGAAAATCCCTGGAGCATCTCGAACAGGGCGGCTTGATAAAAATCAAAAAGGATTGCCGAATAACTGATGCTAGCAGTTTTCTCAATTGTGCGGTTTTAGTAGAAGGGCTGAAACACAAAGGCCCGGAAGTTCCACGCCCATGAGTCCCATTCCAGCCCTCAAAGACCGCTTGAATTCCGCTCCGACCAGGGGTGCACTTTTGATGCTGGCTGCCGCCTTTCTTTTCGCGGTCCTTGACGGGCTAATCAAGCTTTTGGGGCCACCCTTCAGGGTGTGGGATATAGCCTTCTATCGATTCGCCTGCGGCCTGGCCATTTTACTACCCATCTTGGGCTGGAGGGGTAATCCCTTTCATGGTCAAAATCGGAAACTTTTGATACTTCGAGGAATAACCGGTTGTTGTGCTTTCCTGGCTCTCGTGGCTGCCATTCGTCTGATCCCAATTTCCACAGCTTTGGTTCTGTTTTTCTCTTTTCCGGCTTTCGCCGCCTTTTTCTCTCCTCTGATTTTCCACGAGAGTATAACCCGAGACGAAATTTTGTTTGTTATCGCTGCCCTAGGTGGTGTCGCTATCATCTTCGATTTTAACCTGCACACCGCCCTTTTGGGTCAAGCTTTAGCTGTCTTGGGTGGCAGTTTTGCTGGTCTAACCGTTTCCATTATCAAGAAACTAAGGGAGACAAACGGCCCCGTAATCATCTATCTTTACTTCTGTCTTTTAGGCTCTATCATTTCATTACCCCCCTTCATTGCTAATCCTCAGATCCCCAGCCTTTCAGTGGAATGGCTCATGTTGGGGGGTATTGTCTCCTCGGCATTGGCGGCCCAATTACTCATGAATCAAGGATTTCGCTACTGCAAGAGCTGGGAAGGTGGTCTTTTCTTGATGGCCGAAGTGGTGTTCACCTCGATTCTCGGCATAGTGTTTCTCGGTGAACCGGTGACTTGGCGGTTCTGGCTGGGAGGGGCTATGGTTTTAGGTAGTGCCGTGGCTCTCAACCGAGGCAATGCCAGAAGAATCTCTTATCGAGGCATCCCCGGGGACGAGTAAATAGTTCTTGGACGTGGGGCAGAGGGCACTGTAGAATTTGGATTTTGGATTGCGGATTGCGGATTGATGGAAGAAGCCAGGAGGCGGAATCCACAATCCAGGAGATAGAAGTCAGAGGTCAGGGATCAGTGAATTCAAGTTCAAGGTTCCAAGTCCCAAGTTTCAAGTTCCAAGTTAGAACAGGTACAGGTTAATCTTTTGCGTATAACAGATAACTAATATCGAATAACGTCACATACCGTTCACGGTTCACCGTTTACCCTTCACCGTTCACCGCCTACTGCTGGCTACTATATTCGTTAAGATGGGGAATTATTTTTCGGTATTAATCTTTTCGTAGAGAGCGATCTGCTCTTGAAGGGAAAGGTTGCCTTGAGATTTCCGGCCAGTTCCTTTGCAGACTTGACAGCGCGAGGGCGAGCACTCCTGACAGAAATGGCAATCAGGGCAAGGATGTTTTTTCGAACCTCCTTTGCAGCAAGGGTCGTAGAAAAGGCCCTGATACTGGGGTAAGCGCTGGAATGTTTTTTCGGAGTCGGACACCCTTTTATCTCCAAAAATAATCTACATAAAAATCATCCATAGTCTATCTCAGAGTCATGCAAGAGGCAACAGTAGGAGTGCAGAGAAAATGGTCATAATTCAGGAGTTAGTAGAGCTGAGCATGGGGGACAGAGGAGGATTTCGGATTTCATAGAATTTCAACCCTATGCTCTATGCCCTATGCCCTATGCGGCATCAATCCGAAATCCGAAACCCCCAATCTTTAACTGGCTTCTTGTAAGTAAAATTGTGCGGGTTGGAGTCCGAGCTTGGTCGGATGGTGACATTCCAAGACGTTCCTCAGAAATGAACCGGTTTTCTCATCCCGCTCCTCTAGACTCACGGTCTTACCACCCTTAAATCCGCCCTGGCCGTCATCTTCCAGCAGCAGCACCTCGGGTCGCGTCCTTTCATCATCCCTGGGATAATCCACCACAAGGCCCATTTCACCAGTGTCCAGTTTAAGTATTGTCCCCACTGGATAAAGCCCCACCATGTTGACAAAAATCTTTAGCAGGATAGGATCATAATCTTCTCCTACTTTACTCCACATCAATTTCAATGCTTCGTCCGGGCTAAAGGCTCTAGGTCGATATTTGCGCTCTGAGGTTAGAGCATCATAGGTGTCTGCTATGCGCAGGATTTTGCCGAACAGAGTTACCTTATTGACGAAGTGGGTCTTGGGGTAACCGGTTAGATTGTAGTTGAGGTGATGTTCAAAAGGTCCGAGGGCAGCCCTCGATTTCATCTCACGGGATGCATGTAGCTGCAGCACTCGGTGCACACCTGTCAATGGATGTTTCCGCATCTGATCCCACTCGCCAGTATTGAGCATGTCAGGTTTGAGGAGGATTTCCTTGGGCACCTCTACCTTGCCTAAATCATGAAACATACCACAGATCCCAAGCTGCTCCAGAAAGATCTGAGACAGACCAATGCGTTTGCCCAGGGCCATTGCCAGCAATGCCACATTTACTGAGTGGGTATAGGTATAATCGTCGTAATCGCGGATTGTGGTCAAACCCAGCATGAGTGACTCATCGTCGAGGACTAAATCAACCATGGTCTGAGCCAGACGCCTCGCCTTGCGAATCCCGGCAACGCTTCGCTGGGAAACTTTCTGAGCCACCTCTTTGACAGCAGATATTGAATGCACGTAGCTTTGTCGAGCCTGTTCTTTTCTTTTTAATTCAAGTTCTGGAGGGTCCTCATCGATTTCCTTGAGAATCTCTACCCACGTGATTTCATGGGCTTTAAACTGCTTGTCAAGCCAATTTGGGGGATCATCACGGCCAGCCGACTCATTAAGTAGACGGGCAAAAATGACGAACTCCTTGAGCGAGCCGTCCTTGAATGTTGGATGGAAAGTCAACCCACGGAGACCTCGCTGGGGGAAGTAGTCCATCATCTCGTTGATCAAGGCAAAACTTTCCTTACGGTAATGGAGCTTTTCGCCCTGGATGAAAAACCTTCCCCGCCAAAGAAGCATTTCCAACTCCATGCCACCAGAAATCTCGGAGAGGGCTTTGGCAAAATGCTTGATGGATTCTTTTATTAACTGGTTGTTTTCCTGATGTATTTTGACTGTACTGATCATATGATGGAAGGCCTTGATAAACCTTCCTCCCAAAACGCTCAGTTCTGCCTTTTGCTCTGACAAGTTATTACCCCTTTCTTTGCTTTTTCTGATCCTCAATTATTTTTCGGGCAATACCCCTCGCACCTGAGAAAAGGCTTTTGCTGGCCTCTTCCAGCACCTCCTGAGCTTCCTTTGTCCCCATGGATTGCAAGGCAAAAGCAGCACCCTGCCGATATGAAAACTTCTGCAAGCTTGGCAACCAACCACGACCAAGAAGGGTTTTTCTCAGAAAGGGAATCGAGCGGGGCGATCCGCACCTACCAAGAGTCCTGAAGCAGGCAATAATGTGCTCGTCATCGGATCGCTTTAATTTGCCCTGTTCGAGGTATTCCAACAGGAGATTCTCAGTGACTTTATTTCTGTCCTGGCCCAGGTGGCGAAGAACTAGGCGGCGAATAGCATCGCTCTCGTCTTCGATTAGATGGAAGAGCCCTTTGATGTCTGTCAACCCTCTAGTCAACAAAGGCTTTAGGGCCTCATGGCGAACTCGTGCCGAGGGATGACGAACCATCCTTCCTAGAATTTGTGTAGACCTATCGCCATCCAGGCGGCCCAGCACGTAAACAAGTTTTTGTACCAGCTCTTCCTCCGGTCTACCCAGCATGGCCTCCAGGGGCTTAAGATCCCTATGGGCAAGAACAAGAATTACTTCCATCAGCATTTTCTGCAGCCGCAACGAACTGGTTTCAAGGAGTATTCCACCTAGGGTTTGGATGGCTTCAGGTTGCAGAAGGACAAGGATCTGTTTGGTATGCTCTATCTCCTCCGTGTCCATGTCCATCCACGCTGTTTGTAGAGGCCGGAGGGATTTAGCACTTGAGGCAGTTAGAAAGAAATTGTCAATTAGTGGTAGTGCCCAAGTTGATTCAGAGGCGCAGGTTTTGCGAATGTAGTGTACACTCTTGAGAATTTTGAGGGTGGTCTCGAAATGCTTTCGAGCAAGGGAATCGTGGAATACTTCCTCCAGTGCTTCCAGAATAGGGACAAAATTCTCTTTTTCTCGAAGCTCCATAAGACTGTCCAGGAGGACGTCCAAATATTCATACACTGGGTCGCGCTTCTCCTCTCGTCTGACCATCTCTCGGAGCTCAGCCTCTTCCTCCGGCGTCATCTTCAGCGCCGCCGGCTCTATTGCGGGAAAACACTCTGACTTCGAATCCTTTTCCTCCTCCAGCGACGCTGCATCTTCTTCGCCAGCAGTAGGAGAAGGTGTAGGTTCGAACTCTGGTTCAGCGCCCCAGAACATATCTGCAACGTAATATTGAATGTGTGGAAATCTTGCTTCCCAAAGAGCTGTTACCAGGTCACCTTCAGGCTCATCTGAGAGAATACGGTACTTGTTGAGAAGCCGCAGGAACTGCTCCACCTCTTTTGAGTCAATCCCTTTCTGCAACTCCAGCCACTGAATTCCATCCCTAAAAAGGGTAAAAGGCAGGTTGCCTTCCTCTGCCGGCTCTGAAAGAATCACTTCCCCCTGAAAGAGAAGTTTGTCTTTTGCCAGGTCGAAGCGTAGATTACCGTGGATCCTTAAGTACTTATCAAGCTGTAAGCAAAACTGCTCTAAAGCCCTCTCACAGTTGACATGGTTTTCGGGATAGAGGGAGTAGTTCTTGCGGGCGAGCTGTAAACTGGTGAGCACCTTTTCTGCGGCCTGCCATTCCTCTTCACTTGGGCCCGATTTCGTGCTTTCTGACTGTTTTTCTTCAACCGATGCCAACAGGATATCCCCTTAAAGTCAACTTGTGCCCATTTGCAAATCTGCCAAATTCATACCCTGCTCCCGCGGTGCAAATATGGGAACAAGGAGAGGGCTAGAAGATTCTCTGCAAATTCCAGACCAAAAGATCTACCTAAATGCGGGGGGTGGCTTTCCCTGGGTGCTAGTTCATACTCAAGATCATTTGATTATTATTTTACTGCCTAGTGCCTCCTGTTTAGTGCCTGGTTGCGAGTTCTCCTGCGCCAAGCCAGGTATAACTGGGATTTCTTAGAGGGAGTGGATCAAGCCTAAAATCACCATCCAGGTCAGCATCACCGCCGCTGCCGGCTTATAAATATGCCGATAACTGGACGCTAAGCTGGCCTTGAAATAGTCTTTAGTTACTAGCAGGCAGATGTGAACGGGCGAAAGCATCATGCCTATGTAGCCTGAAACATAGGCAAGGGAGGCATGAAGTAAGAAGTCGAGGGGTGAAAGTCCGGCAAAAAGGGGTACCAAAAGAGGGAAGGTTGCACCCACAAAACCAACGGCAATTCCGGTGATAAGACCGGAAATAAAGGGCATACCCATAACGACCATGAGAAATGGAATCTGGTATCGAACCATTTCCTCTCTGATCTGCAAAACGGCTTGACTGTCTATTAGGGCTCCCTTGAAGGCCATAATACCAAAAATTAGGAGAAGCATGGGAAGGGTGTTACGATTCATTACAGCTCTCCATAGATCCTGCAGATGCAGCTTATTTGCCCACATGACCCAAATCGAGCAGGTCAGCAGTCCTAGGAGCAAAGGCAAGGAGGTGGGAAGATTAAACTTTACCCCAGTCCACAAGAGGCAGTGCCGCAACAAGGCCAGGACGACGATGCAACCCACCACCAGCAAAATCGGCATTACTTCCCACAAGAATGGGCCTAAAACCTTTTTCCCCATGTTCCCGTGGTTTTCGCTACTATTAGCCCCACGGAGAGGGCGTAGGAGAAATATACTCCCCGCCCCTACGGAGAGTAGGGTGAGCGGCGCTTGGATCAGGATGAAGCGCCACATTTCCACCTGCAATAGACTTACCGCCAAGACCACGCCGGGATAGAGCGGCCACCAGAATTCCCAGATGTGACGAAACCAATAATTGACCGCCGTTTTTCGATCCTGCGATAGGGAGCAGCCAGTTACAGCCGTTTCCACCATGGGAGCGGAAAAAAGCGCACCGCCGGGCATGGGCAAAAGCCCAATAAGAGCTGGCATGACTACGCTTACAGTGGAGGCATTCTTAACAAGGGCAACGAAGTTTTTGACAATTCGGTCCAGTTGCCCCGAGACTTTCATCAATTGACTTACCACGAGAATGAGACATATGATCGCCGCCAGTTGCAGGGTTTCCATGCTTGAAGAACTTAATAACAAGCCCTGACCGATTTGTGCTGGCGACTGTCCCATCCAAAATCCTACCGCCACAGCACCAATAAATAAACAGATACTGAGGTGAACCCGCAAACGATTCAAGGCCAGGATTAGACCAAAACAGCAAAGTACTTTTAATAGAGCTGGGATGTGCATATAAGCAATTACCGCGGAACGTGGAACGGGGAAGACGGAATGCAAAAGATAAGATCCGCGTTCCCCGTTTCGAGATCAAACTTTGCTAGAACTTGTAGCGCTCTGCTACTATCCGTTCCACTTCCTTCTCAGTTGGCATGGTATCACGGTATCCAGCTTGATACTGATTTCTTAGCCACCTAAACAGGCTCACTGTCTCGTTGACCAAGACTATTTCTGGAATATCCTCGCCTTCATGAGTCTTTATGTGGCGGTTATACTGCCCCAACATACTAACTACATCGTAAAAGGTTGCTGGCTCACGCTTGATCTTTTTCTTAAAAGATCGCCCCTCAGTGGGATAAATGGACTTGGGCTCAGGGTTAGCGGAAATGTCCAAGCGCTGAAATGGTCTCCGCACAGCCACCTGCCATTTCCTCGACTCCACCATCATCCTCGATAATAAAGGACCAGCCCAGTCATTGGTCTGGTGGCCCTGGGGACATACGGAGAAAAATTCCACTACTGACGGTCCACTATAGGCAATAGCCTCCTTTAATATTTTTATGGCGTAAAAGGGATTATCAATGGTCAGTTTGGCAGCATAGACATGGGAAATTCCCATAGCTTGGCTGATAATCCTCCGGTGCAAAGTGTTCTTGCCGCCATACTTTTTGCCTATGGGAGAGGTGGAACGGTCACAGCCGTAACGGGTAGCACCGGATTTCTGAGCCCCCGTGTTCATATAGCCTTCGTTGTTATAGATTACCCAAGTGATGTCATAATTTTCGCCAAGAGCATAGTTGAAAGGCCCATTGCCTATATCATAAATGGCACCGTCGCCGGCGAAGACAATTATCTTGCTCAGCACATTATTAAAACCATTGATATAAGCCTGGTCCAGACTGAATTTGGCCCCCAGAGCCGCAGCTGAAGCAGTGCCGAAGCCGTAGTGACCTGCCTGATAGATGCGGTCATTGAAAGGGTTTGCCAGCTCCGAGACCTCACTGCAACCGGTGGCTGTAACGGTATAAATGTTGAAGCCGTAATCTAGCATGTGGTCAATGGCTCGTCGGCTTTGTTCGGATAGAACCTTTATGCCCTGATAGAACGTCGCGATCCCTTGGGGATTATTGCGCAAAGATTCCGCCGCAAAGAAGGACAGCAACCCAATTGTCCCCTCGCTGCAACCTGGACACAAGGTATGTCTGCCCGGGTACAGTTTGGAGAAAACAAAAAGCACCTGATGGTTTATGGCCATCTGGTTCACATGAGGGGCTGCCTGAAGGGTCTTGTCCAAAACCTTGTATTTGGCAGGGAGAAAATCGACCTCGCTAACCTGAAGTTTGTCAACCATTTTTACAGCATCGACTGGGCATACCTGGGCACAGATGGCGCAGCCCTTACAGGCTTCGGGAATGACATTTATGTTCATGGCAAACCTTTCCCAGGGGATTCCCCTGGGGGGTTTTTTGAATACCCGGAAATAAGGTTTGGCATCCTCTGGGATGGGTTGGTCAGTGATAGTGCTATAGAGTGCAGAGTCTGGGCAGGAAGCAACACACAGACCACAGGAGGTGCACTTTGATGAATCGTAAACTGGAAGCTGGGTCCCTATGTGACTCATATCCCTGTATCTGCTGGTGGCAGCCGGTACCACGGAGAGAAAGCTATCCCAGGGGACCTTTTTCCCTTCCACGATGGGCTGGACTATTTGGTCATGGAAGGTCTGTTGATAGTTCTCCATGAGGTTTACCGGCTTGATGGTTCCCATTTCGTCCTTTTCGGTGAGGGAAACCGGAAGTCCAGCTGCCCTGCGCTTTTGTCCAAAGTTTTCTGGCTCTGCCACCTCATAGACCACGCAAGTCGTATCAACAGAAACTTCGGAGGGAGAGGCGGTAGCTGCCAGGGATGCTCCATACCTGAGAAGAGCGATGTTGGACTCAATTACTTCTTTTCCCTTTTTTACTCCCATTTTTTCTTCAAAAACGCTTTTCAAACGGCTCTCGAACTCATCCTCCGGCAAAATGTTTCTTTCTTTATTGATCAAGCCCAGCATGGCAGCGCCCGGCAAATTCCTATTCAAATGCTGCAGAGCCGCTCTGGTTGCATCTATGGTTAAAAGTTTGACTTTGCGATCCACGATTAGTTCCTGGACCCGGCGAGGAAAAGAGGCCAAGATCTCCTCGGTACTCCTAGGACTATTGATCACGAACAGCCCTTGTGGCTTCAAGCCCTCCGCATTTTCCTGCAGGATGTGCCCAGAGGCAAACTTCTCGTTAAAAAAAGCCAGCACATCATATTCGCTTAGTTGTGAACTGTTACGAATGGGGTGATTGCCTATTCGCATGTTCATAAAAACGGCAGCCCCTTTCCGTGCTGCACCATACCGTGCCCCTGACTGGATATATTTACAACCCTCTCCTTTGTCTTGTGAATAAACCAGGGCGGCTGTCTCTAGAGCTGTTTTCACTCCCTCGGCGCCAATGCCAATAAAGTTCATACCGAGTTCCCGTTCTTGATAGTCAGGGAGGTCAACCGGTTTAAGGGTATAGGGCCCTTCAATGCCGGAAAAAAAA
>JAJDNT010000251.1 GCA_022340515.1 Deltaproteobacteria bacterium | reverse complement strand
TCCAACTTCGAAATTCACAACTGGCTGGTGAACCAGGGGGTTGAAAATGCTCATCCACAGCACATTGGAGGTGGATGCGACTATCCTTGGGGGCGGGTGAAGCTGACAATTGCCCATCACGGTTCAGCTCTGCCAGATGGTTCATACGGTGGCAATCCTTGCGGATTTCTTTTCTACATCCGGGGCAAGAAGATATATCATGCCTGTGATACTGGTCTTTTTTATGACATGAAACTCATCGGCGAGGAGGGAATAGACCTGGCCATATTGCCCATAGGGGACAATTTCACCATGGGACCGGAAGATAGCCTCAGGGCGGTGAAGCTTATCGAACCCAAAAAGGTGCTTCCCATCCACTATGATACCTTTGACATGATCAAACAGGATCCCGCAGCCTGGCAAAGCCAAGTGGAGCAGGAGACCTCGACTCAAGTGACCGTGCTCAAGCCGGGTGAATCTATTGAACTCTAATTAGCCCCTACTTTATCTTGCCAAATGTAATAGGGGAGATGGTCCCACCGTCTCCCCTATTATTTCTCTAAGATTTCCAGGAGTTTCCTCAAAAATATTCTAGAGACCTAGGCCACGGGGAAGCTGCTCCACAACGCCCATGATTCGCGCCATTTATTGGTAGGATTCCTCTTTAGTGTGCACCATATCTTCATGCAGGCCCTTTCGAGGCTGAGAGAGTGAAGATCGGTTGCTCAGATTTTCGTTGTTTCGCAGCTTACTCTTTCCTTGCCAGATATTCTTTACAGCAGCTGGCAAATCCAAAAGGAGAAAAGGGTGAAACACCTGGAAATCTTTCCTCTTGACATTTCTTACCATTCGGTAACAGATAAACCCTTTATTCCTCCTTTGAAATCAGATCTCTGCTGATATCTATCGTAGATCTGAACCAAGAACTTTTGAAAGGTGACTTTGAAAAAATGGCTGTTCCATCTGATCTTGAAGAGAAGAGATGAAGAAAGTAAAAGGGCAACCCATGTATCGTTTCCTGATGGTCCTAACCATCAGCTCGACCATTGGGTTGCAAGTGTGGCGAACATTGTTCAATAATTTTGCAGTCGAGGTGGTAACGCTGGACGGCAACCACATCGGCATGATTCAGTCCTTAAGGGAAGTTCCTGGACTCCTAACACTCCTGGTAGTTTTTGTGCTCATGATCGTCAAAGAGCACCGTCTCTCGGCCCTGTCAATTCTGGTTTTGGGATTAGGGGTGGCAGTAACTGGTCTGTTTCCTTCCTTTTTGGGTCTCCTGTTTACCACCCTGATTATGAGTATTGGTTTCCACTACTATGAGACGACCAATCAGTCCTTGACGCTCCAGTATTTCCAGAAACATACCTCTCCCTGGGTACTGGGAAAAATGCGGAGCTATAGTGCTGCTTCGAATATCGCCGTTGGTATCTTGATCTATGTCTTGACCTCAGTGTTGAATTACACTCAGATGTATCTTTTACTTGGAAGCTTTATTTGTGCTACAGGTGTTTGGGGCTTGCGGCAGGATCCAGTCGACCGGAGTGTTCCTCCTCAACACAAGAAGATGGTTTTCCGCAAGAAGTACTGGCTTTTTTATTTTCTTACCTTTATGGGGGGAGCGCGGCGCCAAATTTTCGTGGCTTTTGCCATTTTTCTGCTGGTCAAAAATTTTCACTTCAGCATCCAGGAGGTTACCGCTCTTTTTGTAGTTAACAATTTGATCAACTACTTCCTGAGCCCCCTCATCGGCAAAAGTATTATTCGTTTCGGTGAGAGAAAAGTCCTTTCGTTGGAGTACGGCAGTCTAATCTTTGTTTTCCTGGGCTATGCTGTGGTAAAGTCCAAAATTGCCCTTGCCCTACTTTACATTCTCGATCACATTTTTTTTAATTTTGCCATTGCTATCCGCACCTACTTTCAGAAGGTGGCAGACCCGCAAGACATTGCGCCAAGCATGGCCATGGGGTTCACCATAAACCACATAGCGGCAGTTTTTTTGCCTGCAGTTGGTGGCTTGCTGTGGATGGTGGACTACCGGATCCCATTTGTGGCAGGGGCGGCTATGAGCATGATCTCCCTGCTAGCAGTGCAACTGATCCGAGTGCAACCGGAGGTCAGCCCTTGAGCCAACGTCCCTTATTTACAGCCCTTCCTCCTCCAACTCCTGGGCTAGGCGCGCGCCTTCCTTTTCGTCTACGAAATACAGAATTATGCCCCCAGCCAAGAACAGTACTACTATGGAGAGAATTGAATGGCGGGGATTGCCGGTGACTACCCCAACTAAACCCATGAGTATGGGGCCTATCACCGCGGCGAACTTTCCTAGCATATTATAGAAACCAAAAAATTCTGCCGCCCTACTGACGGGGATGATTCGGGAGTAAAAGGCGCGGCTCAAGGCCTGTACGCCTCCCTGTACCAAGCCGATGGCAACGGCGAGGATGTAGAACTCACCGCTACTGTCCATGAACCTGCCCCAAAACGTCACCCCAATATAGACTGCAATGCCCAAGAGAATGGACCTCTTAGTACCAAGTTTCTCACCGAGCTTGCCGTAGAGGATGGCGGCAGGAAAGCCGACGAACTGGACAATGAGCAAGGCCACAATCAAGCTATTCTCGGCAAAACCCAGGGACATGCCGTAGTCCACCGCCATCCTTACGATAGTGTCGACTCCGTCTATATAAAGCCAGTAGGCCAGGAGAAAAAGAAAAACCATCCGTAGTTTGCGGATTTCTGCGAAGGTGGTTTTGAGCTGTTGAAAACCGCTAGATACCATTGCCCAACCACGTTTCTTTTGTTTCACAGGCGGCTCTTTCACCCAGATGGCAACGGGCAAAGAGAAAAGAGCCCACCAAGCAGCAACACTTAGGAAAGAGACACGGATCGCAGCGCTGGCGTCAGGTAATCCAAAAATTTCGGGTCTCAGGGTCATGAAAACATTGAGGCCGAAGAGCAGTCCGCCGCCAAGATAGCCCAAGGCAAAGCCAAAGGCCGAGACCATGTCTTCTTTGCCAGAGGGAGCGACACTTACTAAGAGAGAGTCATAAAAAATGTTACCGCCGGAAAAGCCTATGACTCCCAGAATGAAGATGAGAACCGCAATTTGCCAGGCTCCCTGGGCGACAAAAAACAAAGTGCCCGTCATAATCACACCCATGGCGGCAAAAAACAAAAGGAACTTCTTTCGTGCCCCTCCCTGGTCACCTATTGCACCCAGAACCGGTGCCAGGACTACCACCATGATGCTGGCTATGGAGTTTGCCAAACCCAAACGAAAGGTACTGGTGGTGACTTCCACCCCGACATTCCAGTATTTTTTGAAGAACACCGGGAAAAAACCTGCCATGATCGTAGTGGCAAAGGCGGAGTTGGCCCAGTCATAAAGGGCCCAGGAGATGACTTGTCTGTTGGTCATGGAACTGTCCGTTTTCACCCTACCACCTTCGCCCGGCTCTTTTATGGATTTTCATAACGATGTTCTCTCCGGCTCTCTTGACAAAAACCGCAGGATCTCAATTGCCCTCAGTCATCTTTATAATTCAAGCATCCATATATGCCAACAAATAAGAGTTGTGACTGGAGCTACAAAAAAGAAAACCATCTCTTAGACACCTGCGAAAGTAATGGTTATCATTAAAGTCTGTTGATAGCATAATAATATTTACCCTTCTCATGGAACTGGAGAGTTGGCTACGGGGTGGACTGCGACACAGTTTCTCTTCCAGGTTGAAAAATGACTTCTTGGCGTCCGGGAAGATAAAGGAGCTAGAGGTGAGCGAAAAAGTGGTGAAGAGCGAGGTATTGTATCAATTCACTGGCACTCGGGTTCATTGCCGCTAAAAAACAATAGTGGACTATGGCATCGTCTGAGAAAATTGCCCTAATTGAACGGGCTGAAGAACACGGTTCCCGACCTGCCATCATCTCGTCTGAGGGTACTTATAACTATAGACAGTTACTGGAGAGGTCTAAGCAAATTGGGCTCACCCTGTTGGCTGGTAAGGACGATCTAAAGGAAGAACGGGTTGCTTTCCTGGCATCTAGGGGTTTTGATTACGCTGCTTTACAGTGGGGAATCTGGCGTGCTGGCGGCATTGCCGTGCCACTTGGCGAAATGCATCCGGTTTCAGAACTAGAATACCTTATTGGCGATTCCGCAGCGAGCATTGTTGTTGCCCACCCAGAATTTCGGGGCAAACTTCGTGCCATTGCCCGAAACTTAAGGGTGCGCTTTGTCCCCACAGAAGAACTGTTCTCTCCAGTGAAAGGATCACTCCCCCAAATAGACCCTGCCAGAAGAGCAATGATTCTCTACACCAGCGGCACTACAGGGAAAGCCAAAGGGGTTGTGAGCACCCATCTGAATATTCAAGCTCAGGTCACCTCCCTTATTGACGCCTGGGGATGGGTATCCCCAGATTACATCTTGCACGTCCTCCCCCTGCATCATGTTCATGGCATAATCAATGTTCTCACCTGCGCTCTGTGGGCAGGGGCCAAATGTGAGATTCTGCCTCGATTTGACCCCGTGGAAACATGGCAGAAATTCGTCGAGCGAGATCTCACTCTCTTCATGGCGGTGCCAACTATCTACGTTAAACTTATCTCCGCCTGGGAGGCAGCCACGCCACGGGAACAGCAACTTCTAGGGGAGGCTTGCCAAAAGTTTCGCTTGATGGTTTCCGGTTCAGCCGCTCTGCCGGTTTCTGTTTTGGCAAAATGGAAGGCTATTACGGGACATACCCTTCTAGAGCGTTACGGAATGACAGAAATCGGCATGGCCCTTTCCAATCCGCTAAGGGGGGTACGGGTGGTTGGTACCGTGGGCACCGCCCTTCCCCGGGTAGAGGTAAGGCTTGTAGATGATGGTGGGAATCCAGTGGAGCCTGGAGTGAGCGGAGAGATTCAAGTCAGGGGTCCCAGTGTATTTCTCGAATACTGGCAGCGACCGGAAGAGACCAAAGCAAGCTTTCGCCACGGGTGGTTCTCTACTGGTGATATCGCTGTAGTTGAGAAGGGCAACTATCGTATATTAGGGCGAAAGAGCACAGACATAATCAAGACAGGGGGCTACAAGGTCTCTGCCTTGGAGATCGAGGAAGTGCTCCGTAGCCATCCTGCCATTAAGGAATGTGCGGTAATAGGAATAGAGGATCGCGAGTGGGGTGAGCGCGTGGGTGCTGCTCTGATTCTCCAAAAGGGAAAAGATCTTACCCTTGGAGAGCTTCGCACTTGGGGCAAAAAGAGACTTGCCCCTTATAAGGTCCCTACTCGCGCTATTGTTGTGGATGATCTTCCCCGTAATCCCCTGGGCAAGGTGACAAAGGTTTCACTGAAGAAATTATTCAAAAAAACCAAATGATAGATTTTTGGGACGAATTATTGGTTGCAGGAATGTATTTTTTTTGGCTCCACCGACTAAATTTCGCGGGACACTTCAATCAGTGGAGAGAATCTCAACAGGCTGATGCAAGGAGAGATCAGGTAAAGTGAAGAGGTTCTTTGTTCCGCAGATCTAATTTGGAAGTATGCATAGATTTTCTTTTCTAAATTGGCAGGGCTTGGCTTTGGGTCGGTGGAAAACTGGTATGATTTTCAGGCTGGTTTTCGTGGCAAATATTATGTTGCTGGCTTCGTGCGATAGTTTTCTCGGAGATTACCAAGGAAGTGAGAGGAACGAGATGGAAGCAGTAAAAAAAAGTTCTGTGCGCCATATTTCACTCCCACCAGTGGACCTCAATGTGCCAGCAAAGGTCGAGACAGCGACTTTTGCCTTGGGCTGATTTTGGGGTCCGGATGCTCAGTTTGGGAGCATTAATGGCGTTGTTCGGACAAGGGTTGGATACGCAGGAGGAGTAAGCAAGGATCCCACTTACTACAACCT
Organism: Deltaproteobacteria bacterium; assembly: GCA_022340515.1. Lineage (GTDB taxonomy): Bacteria > Desulfobacterota > Syntrophobacteria > BM002 > BM002 > BM002. The sequence continues at coordinate 7,261 of JAJDNT010000251.1, read as the reverse complement.
GGGAGACCATACTGAGACTATTCAGATTGACTACAACCCTGCTGAGATCTCATATGGGCAGCTCTTGGATATTTTCTGGCAGAGCCATAAGCCGGGCAGAAGGCCCTGGTCCAATCAATACAAAGCCGTGATCTTCTACCACGATGAAGAACAGAAGAGGCTAGCCTTGGAGAGCCGGGATGCGGTTGCAGCTACTATAGAGGGTAAAATCCACACCGAGGTAGTACCTTTTACTGCTTTTTACCTGGCGGAGGATTATCATCAGAAGTACCGATTGCAGCAGCAGCGCGATTTTTTGCGCGCATTCAAAGCTATGTATCCTAACATGGAGGATTTGATCAACTCCACTGCTGCTGCAAGGGTAAACGGCTACCTGGACGGCTACGGCAATCTGCAGGAGATTGAGGCAACAGTGGACGGTCTCGGATTGACCCCGGAAGGTGCAAGGAAACTTGTGGACATAGTTAAAAGGTCCAAAACAAGATGGGGAGTTTGGTAGGCTAGGAGGCTGGCTAGGGCAAAGAGAGAACAAGCTTGTTGTTCTGGCCTGTCATATTTGGTCTTTTGGCAAAATTTGGCGGTTTGCCCAGAGGAGCAAAAGGAAAGTGAATACGTAACTACTGGTTATTTAACTGTTTTTGATGTTCACAATTTGTTGGCATCACTTCTGCACAACTCGGATAAACAAATCGAGTTTTTTCAGGAGGTGCGGGATGATCTCAGCAATAAGTATTTTTTTCGTAATCACCATTGTTTTAACGCTGGTATTGATTTTACGGCTGATACACTCATTTCATCAAGACGAAGGGATAGTTGAGATAGACATAAGTGACAAGGGGAAGAAAGGATCAATGTAAGTTTCTCCAGAAGAACTCTAGTAAGGATTACTGCTTCGCTGAGCCGATACATTTAACCAAAGTTTCGAGCAATTCATCACTTTCCGGTGGTTTCTCAATATAACCCTCCGGTTCCGGCACGGTTTCGCCCCGGTGACTATCTAGCATCTTCATGGAGTGGAGAAAGGTTTTTTTGGCAATGGCCGAGATCATGATCACCGGGGTAGTTTTTAAATTGTCATCCGTCTTTACCTCACGATACATCTGGATACCACCAGATTTGGGCATCAACACATCGAGGATGATAACAGCCGGCTGATGCCTGCGGGCTTTCTGAATGCCCTCTTCGCCATTGGTGGCAACAATTACTTTATAACCACTGGTCTCTAAAAGGGTGGAGAGGTAGATTCGCATATCCATCTCGTCATCCACTATAAGTACTTTGTTGTTCCGCATTGAAGAGGACCTCCCATGAGCTAATCTCTTGTAATCTCCCTTTTAGGGTCAAAGATTATACAGGTAGTAGTACCGTGTGCATAGAGTCTGCCATCTTTGTCCACTAACTTTCCTTCAGCCGTGGCTATGGTGCTGCCAGTATGCACTACCCTGGCCTCACACAGAACCTTTCCTGTCTTGCTGGTCAGAGGGCGGATGAAATTTATCTTTAATTCGATAGTAGTGTAGCCAGTGCCGGCAGGAAGAGTTGAGTGAACTGCGCAACCCATGGCAGAATCCAACACGGTGCTGGCGACTCCACCATGGACCATGCCGATGGGGTTATAGTGATGTTCCCCGGGCTCCAGTTCGAAGACAGCCTGACCAAAATCGACTCCCTTTAATCTAAAACCAAGTAGTCTTGCAATGGGCGGGGGAGGGATATCTCCTCTCTCAATAGCTCGCAAGTAGTCCAAACCAGTCATGGTTTTGGAAGTCTCCGCACCTATGAAAGGATCATCCCAGGTCACGGTGAGCTTGGGTTATCTTTATTTAGCCGGTGTTACTCTTATTTTTTTCCTGATCGTGGCTTGCAACTACTCCATAGGCCCAAATTTTGCAAAAAAGAGAAAAAATGTTGCTCTCGTTCCAACTTGAGCTCCCTAGAGGGGAAATTTAGTTTGCTTTGTCCATTATTCGAGGTGGAGTACAGGGGTGCAAAGGTTTTATCTCGGCCTGAAAAGAGACAAGCTCCAGAAAAGTATCTATCCTCTGGAAGGTTCTTTGAGCATTGGCCGTAGTGCGGAAAATGACATTACCCTCGTAGATTGGGAAGTTTCTAGAACCCACGCTAGAGTAAGTTTCCAGAAGGGTGTCTGGGTCGTTGAGGATCTGGGTAGTGCAAATGGGATCATCTTTGCTGGTAAACGTGTCAGTGCCAAGGCTCTAAAATCGGGAGATAGGTTTCACATTGGTGGGACTGAGTTTATTTTTATGGAGGAAAGTGGTCTAGAGGACGCCAAAAAGCCCTCTGATACTATAAGGATATTTGCTTCTTTGATTAAGTACCAGACTCCCCTTTTAGATCCTAATCGCCAAAATAGTGGCTTTCTGCGATTGCAAGGAGCCCTCCTTTCAACCCCCATATTTGGGTCTTTGGCCAAAAAAGAGCTTAGAGACCTTGAAGATATCACCAACTTACATTTTTTTGATACTGGTCAGCTCATATTCCGAGAGGGTGACCCAGGTCGGTCCATCTATCTCATCCTTGATGGGCGGGTGAAGGTATTTACCAAGGATTACCAGGGGAATGAGTTTCAACTTGCGACCCTGGGATCGAACCATTTCTTCGGAGAGATGGCATTTCTGACGGGGAAACCCCGATCCAGTGCGGTGGCTACAGTTGAGGAAAGCCTACTGGGGGAGATCAGCTACAATAATATGCGTAGGCTCATGATGCGCTACCCCCAGGTGAAATTAGTTTTAATGAAATATTATAAGGAGAGGGTTGAGGATTCTCGAAAGAAAAGGGCACAGGCAAATATAAAAGAGCGGCGGCAGCAGCCGCGATTAAAAGAAAGACTACTGGTTAGTTTTGGAGTTTGGCCCATGGAAAACTTGCCAGCGGAGATGATCAACCACACGTACAAAGCGACTTCCTCTGATATTTCCCTATCGGGTATAATGCTGGAGGTAATGGGGCCAGCCATGGAAGTATTCCGGGCAGGTTTCCGATTGCAGCTGGAAATACAGCTTCCAGCTCGCTTTGGAGTAGTAGAAACTGAGGCTACGATCCGCCACGTGAGCCGAGACAAGAATATACTAAGGCTCGGACTCGATTTTGCCAATACTGAGGCGGAAGACAAAAAGAAGCTTCAGGACTTCATCTATGGGCAGACTCACAACATCGAATAAAATACCGGAGACTTTTTAGATAAAAATCTACCCCCTAACAGTTTTTTTCTTTTTTAGATTACAGGTCCAAGGGCCTAAAAGGATTGGTGGGAAATGGCGGTTTAGATAAGGGGGTTAAATCAAATAAAGTGAAGCGGGGTTGACCCGAGAATAATGGTCGGCATAGGGGGGCTATGCCAAAAAAGCTAAACAAGATATGATATAAAAAGAAATGGTCACCACAAAGCAGATTCTGTCAGAAATAGGAGCATCTAGCTAGTGTGGGGTGATCTAAGAGATGGCGTTTTGGTAACAACAGAGGAAAGAGCCATGGAAGATAGAGATTTTACTCTAATAGAGATGGTTCGTAATCCTAGGATGTCTCTTTGTGAAGCGAGCGAATTGACCAGGGATGGTCATTACTACATATATCGTTACGACGGAGTTGAAGGTAAATTCTATCGAGCCACAGTACCCTCGGGAGCGGGGGACGTCCACTTTCGCTTACTGGAGCCTAACGAAAAGATTCCACTCGGCGGTTGGAAAATGGTGGAGAGAAATCAGCTTGCCCATAGTCACTTGACCTTGGTAACCAAATAACCTGAGCCTATGTAGAGGTTTTTCCCTCTTTAGGCCTTGCGCTAGCATACAACCACGATTAAAATTTGCCATCTTCAGCCATTTTTTTACTCAAGATCCGTTATCCGTAGACTGAATCACTCAACAGGTTAAGAAAGAATGGGCACGGCTCAACAAAAAATCAGAGGGAAGGGTTAGCCGCAATAGCCCCAAAAAGAGATGGCGCCACTTGGCGCCATCAAGGCTAAGAATTTCTTGGTCAAGTAAGTTGGTGAAAAGGGTCTAAGTGATCCTGGTTGGAGGATCTTGCCTTTTCATAAGCTCGATATCTCGCGGATTGCAGAGTTGACTTGGGAGTTCTGCCACCCGACCGCAGGCGATGCAAACAAAGTTAATATGCTGTAGCTTGGGCTTACATATATGTCGTGGGTCCGTGGATGCTTGGCCACAATGGTCGCAGACGTAAGCTTCATCTAACTCTACTGGATTGCATAGGTGACCGAACTTTTCCGTTGTCTTGCCACAGGTCTTGCACATGTGAACTTTCTCAGCCATGATTTCCTCCCCTTTCAATCCCACTGAAGCTTGCCAACCTTGTGTAACTCAGTCTAGGTTTTTCCAAAGCTATGGCCGAGTCAATGACAAACAAGGTTACCGGGGATTTTTCTGCTTTCGACTATGAGATCGATCCTCGATCTCACAACTTTCACTCATTCAGGTTGAAATGCCCAATTTGGGCAACACCCATTTATTTAACACTATCCATCCTGCAAGAATTGCAAGGAAAATCCAAATATTGTCCATGATTATTGCTAACCTCTCCTTCCTTGTCTAAATGTTACAATTCCATGGCTCCTGGCCAACATAAGGGTAAAAGTCGTTCGAACCAAGATAATCATTCTACTGATTTTTTCATCATCCGCAATGAATAAATGGCAGGTGAATGAATACGCAGTAACCAAGATAACTATTTTTGCAGTAATTGCAAATAATGACCCTTTTGATTAAATATGATTAAATAATGGTCAAACTTACAGACAAGGAGATTTAACATGATAGAAGGCAAAGTTCTGGAGGATGTAAGGGGATTTTTTAAAAGTAGGGTTATCCTCACCGCTGCAGAGTTAGATCTCTTTACCCGACTGGAAAGAGGACAGGCCGCGGCAGATGATCTGGCCAAGGAGCTCAGGTGTGACCAAAGGTCTTTGACCCGACTTTTGGACTGCCTTGTGGCTCTAAAACTTTTGTCAAAGCAAGACAGTGTTTACCAGACCTCTGAGCGAGGGGTTCTACTTTCGGCCGAGCATCCTGAGACTGAACTACCCATGGTGCTCCACATGAGCGGCCTGTGGGAAACTTGGAGCGGTCTCACCGAAACTTTGCAGACCGGAGAGAATCCTAGGAGAAAGCCCGTTGCCCGCAGAGGGCAGGATAGCCTCAAAGACTTTATTGGTGCCATGCATGTGGTTGGCCGTAGTTTGTCAAATGAAATAGCGGACTCTTACGACCTTTCCCCTTTCAACAGACTGTTAGATATTGGCGGGGCTACCGGTACTTACACCATAGCATTTCTGGAGAAGAATCCTGAAATGACCGCGGTACTTTTTGATTTGCCGGATGTAATCCCCTGGGCTGAGGAGAGGCTTGGGAGCGAAGGCCTACTGGGCCGGGTGGAATTTGTGGCAGGGGACTTCTACCATGATGAACTGCCAAAGGGCTGTGACTTGGCCCTGCTTTCTGCAATAATTCATCAGAACAGTCCCCAGGAAAACCTGAATCTTTACCGCAAGATACATCGAGCTTTGATGCCGCACGGCAAGTTGCTCATCCGTGACCACGTAATGGATCCAGCTCGCACCTTTCCTACCCAAGGAACACTCTTTGCCATAAACATGCTGGTGAACACCAAAGGGGGCGACACATATACCTTTGATGAAATAGAAGATGCACTAAAGAATGTGGGCTTTGCCCAAGTGGAGCTGGTTAGAAAGGGTGAGCGTATGGACTGTTTGGTGGAGGCAACAAAGCTTTAAAGGGCTATCATTAGAGCGGGCTAAGAACGGTGCTCAACAAAGCGTCAATAGAACTGGACGGTGTGAGCTTTAAAGTCCAGGCTGGGATTACGGTGAAGAGGGCCCTGGAACTAAGGGGATACAAGGTTTCGAAATATCCTGACCCTGCATCCCTTTTCACCCCCTGCGAAACCGGCGGCTGCTGGAGCTGTGCAGTTGAAGTCGATGGGCAGCCCCAGCGAGCATGCCTCACCATTGTGAGGGATGGTTTAAGTATTAAAACAGTTTTGCCGGATGATTATGTCCCCCGGAGAATTGTCACCGGCTTTCGGGGGCATCAGGTAGGAGGGGTAGGAACACCTTGGTGGCTCAAGAGTGCTAGCGGTTATATAGAAACTGCATGCTTTGCTGCCGGCTGCAACTTCCGCTGTCCCCAATGTCAGAACTGGGACATAACCTACCAAAGCCAAGGCAAACTACTGTCTCCCCGGGAAGCAGCAGAACGTATGACCGAGGCAAGATACAAATTTAGGGTGGACAGGATGGCTATCTCTGGGGGTGAGTCCACCTTGAACAGGGCCTGGTTGCTGGAGTATGCCAGGGAACTAAATAAGCTGAACAGCGATGCCAACGCTCGGATTCATGTTGATACAAACGGTTCTATTCTAACAAAAGATTACATAGATGAGCTGGTTGAGGCTGGAGTGACCGATGTGGGCCCTGACCTCAAAGGATTTAATCTGGAATCATTTATGCGGATAACCGGTATGGAAGATCGAGACCTGGCAGAGAGATATCAACGTACAGCCTGGGAGGCAGTGAGGTATTTGATCGAAGAGTATAAGGACAGGGTTTTTACCGGAGTAGGGATTCCCTACAACAGAGATCTCATATCAGTCCAGGAAGTTGAAATGATGGGAGAGAAATTGTCCAAAATCGACCCTGAGTTGCAGGTATGTGTTTTGGACTACAGGCCTGAGTTTAAGAAGCAGGATTTGGTCAGGCCCAGCTACGATGAGATGGTAGAGATTCACACAGTTCTTAGTGGGAAAGGGCTAAAGACTGTAGTGTGCCAGACTAAATATGGACACATAGGACCTAGGCCGGATATGGCATAGCCAATGGCGCAAAGGGCATAGCGAACGAGGGGTATATGACAGAGACTAGGCTTCCGTGCTTGCAATGCAAGAGTCCTCTTCAGGTACATAGGGCATGACGGAGGGTTGAATTGCGCTGCAGGTCTTGCGGCGAGAGATATCCTCTGGAAAAATTTGTTGAAGTTATGGACGATGAATTAGAGGCTGAATTGTCATACATTGGCTGTGATAGGTTTTAGCTGTAATCAGCCAGGATTTCCCCAAAAATATTTAAAGAGACATAGGCCAAAAGGGGAAGCTAATCCACAACGCACATGATTCGCACCATCTATTGGCAGGATTATTTTTTAGTATGCACCATATCTTCATGCAGGACCTCTCGAGGCTGAGAGAGTGGAGATCTAGGTTG
>JAJDNT010000156.1 GCA_022340515.1 Deltaproteobacteria bacterium | reverse complement strand
AGTTCGTCCCTATAAAGCCTGTTCAGGTCCGCCACAAAACGGCGTAGCTTTTGATGTGGCTCGTATTCCAATAAATGCCAATCCAAACTGTTGTTTTCTTTCCACTCATGCCACTGGCCAATTTCTGTGCCCATGAATAACAATTTCTTTCCCGGATGACCAAACATGAAACCAAGGAGCGCCCGTAAGTTGGCAAACTTTTGCCACATATCGCCAGGCATCTTGTCCAAGAGAGCACGCTTGCCATGCACCACTTCGTCATGGGAAAGGACCAGCATAAAATTTTCGTGAAATGCGTACAAAAGTGCAAAGGTAATCATGTTGTGATGGTACTTCCGATGGACCGGGTCTTTGGAAAAATAGGTCAAAAAATCGTTCATCCATCCCATATTCCATTTCAGGTTGAAACCGAGACCACCAAGATAAGTTGGTCGCGAAACGCCGGGCCAGGCTGTGGACTCTTCCGCTACGGACAGTACGCCAGGGTGGTAACTAAAGATCAGTTCATTAAGACGCTTTAGGAAGTCTATGGCGCCTAAATTCTCGCGCCCACCAAATTGATTGGGAATCCACTCACCTTCCTTTCTTGAGTAATCTAGGTAGACCATGGAGGCCACTGCGTCCACCCGGATCCCGTCAATGTGATAGTTGTCGAACCAAAACAGAGCGTTGGCAATGAGGAAGTTACGCACCTCATTGCGCTCGAAGTTGAACACCATTGTGCCCCAGTCTTGGTGAGCACCCTTGCGTGGATCTGCGTGCTCGTACAGGTGAGTGCCATCAAAATATGCCAATCCGTGGGCATCTCGGGGAAAATGTGCCGGCACCCAATCGACGATGACACCGATATCATTCTGGTGACAGAAATCGATAAAGTACTGAAAATCTTCCGGCGTACCAAACCGCGAGGTGGGCGCAAAGTAGCCCAGAACCTGGTATCCCCAGGAAGCGTCCAGTGGGTGCTCTGCCACCGGTAGAAGCTGGATGTGGGTGTAGCCCATCTCTTGCACATACTCAACTAGTTGATGGGCCAGCTCCCTATAGGTCAGGAAACGATTGCCCTCTTCTGGCACCCTCATCCAGGAACCGAGATGCACTTCATAGACTGAGATCGGCTGTGTCAAGGGGTCCGTACTGCGACGTCTGTCCATCCATTCCTGATCAGCCCATTTATGCTTGTTTATGTCCGCCACAATTGAGCCGGTGTTGGGACGAGCCTCGAACTGGAAACCATAGGGATCGGCCTTTTCAAAGATATTCCCAGATTTATCCTTAACCTCGTATTTGTAGACCTCACCCACGCCGATATCGGGCACAAAAAGTTCCCAGACCCCTGAAGAACCCAGGACGCGCATCTGGTGTTTGCCGCCATGCCAGACGTTAAAGTTGCCTATTACACTGACATTACGGGCGTTGGGCGCCCAAACAGCGAAATAGACACCTTTTACACCGTTGACCTCCATGGGGTGCGCACCAAGCTTCTCGTAAATCTTATGATGATCACCCTGTCCGAAAAGATATAGGTCCAATTCACCCATCTGGGGCAGGAAGAAATAAGGATCGTGGACAAAGCGCTCGTGACCATTTATGGCCACGATTCGATATTGATACATGAATATTTCTTTCTGCCCAGGCAAGACAACTTCGAAAAAATGCTGATTATGGGCAGAGCGCATGGGATATTCTTCGCCGGTCCCAGGATTGAATAGGTATACTTCATTAGAATCGGGCACAAAGGCACGGACCACCCAATTTTTGCTACCATTGACTTCAATTTCATGAGGTCCCAAAATCTGGAATGGATCATGATGGAGATTGCGTACGATTGATTCCACCTGTTCTGCGGATATTGTTGGTTCCATACCTCAAACGCCCTCTGTCAAAAAAATCAGTTGCTAGCAGTAAGATAAAATGTCTTGCCCTGGCAAATTGGCCAAAATGCTTTGCCTCAGCAGAGTTGCCTTACTTTGTTACAGGCAATATTATTACTCTATATTTACTGAAGTCAAGACAACTTGGGGTTATCGATTGCGGATTGCTGATTGATTGCCGCAGAGCGCAGAGCGCAGAGCGCATAGCGCAGAGCGAAAAGGCATACGAGATTTGGGATGTGAGATGTGGGATACAAGATTTCGAATTGCGAAATTTTGAGCTGACAGCTGATCGCTAGGGGCTCAGGGCTAATGGTAGGTGAGCAATGAGGAGTTCAGGTAATTCAATGGCAGGCAAAGTCTGTATGGTCACGGGGGCTAACGGGGGAATCGGCAAAGCCACCGTCCTCGGACTGGCCAATATGGGTGCTACTGTTGTTATGGTATGCCGCAGCCAGGAGCGGGGTAAAGCGGCCCTGGCCGAAATCAGGGGGCAAAGCAGCAACGAGCATATTTCCTTACTGCTGGCCGATCTCGCCTCGCAAGGCGAAATCCTCAGACTGGCAGAGGATTTCAAGGGGCATCACTCTGCACTCCATGTTCTCATCAACAATGCCGGAATAATCCCGAGAAAAAGGGAAGTAACTGTAGATGGTTTTGAAACCCAGTTCGCTGTAAACCATCTGGCTCCGTTTCTGCTAACCAACCTGTTGCTAGATGTACTCAAAGCCAGCGCTCCAGCAAGGATTGTGACTGTGGCTTCAGACATGCACAGGGGAGCGACCATCAACTTCGATGACTTACAGTCCGAAGGATCTTACCGAGCACTTCGGGTGTATTGCCGCACCAAACTTGCCAACGTCCTATTTACCTATGAACTTGCCAGAAGACTCGAGGGAACAAAAGTTACTGCCAATTGCCTACATCCGGGTGTGGTTGCTACTAAGCTACTTGCAGATGGTATGGGGATGCCGAGAGCACTTAGGTCAACTACCAGACTGATAGGGGCCAAACCCGAAAAAGGGGCCAAAACTTCAATCTACCTGGCAGCCTCACCTGAGGTGGAAGGTGTAAGTGGGAAATACTTCGTCAGACAGAGAGCCGTCGAGTCCTCAAAGGGTTCCTATGATGAGAACCTGGCCAAGAGGCTGTGGAGGGTAAGTGCAGAGCTGACAGGGCTATCAGCATGTAGATAGATATTTTACCTTTTAGGTTGCAGATTTAAGATTTTGTATTAAGGAATTAAGGAATGGAGGGATTTGGGATTGACCCAGAGCGCATAGGGAAAAAGCATAGAGCGTAGGGCACATTTCAGCTTGCAGCAGGCAGCTGACAGCGGGCAGCCGTTTCAACTAGGCACTAGGCACAGAAGACTAAGTCATTAGGCTTAGGCGTCATTAGGTCACTAAGTTGCGCTTCCATTTGTGGTAAAAGGTAAGAGTCAGAGATTAGGGGCAGAAAAATTTTGGGCATGGCGCTGGAATTTATTCAGCTAATGAAACAAAAGCTTAAAATAATCGTCTAATAGACTGTAGGGTTGATCTCTAACGAGATGTCAAGAATCCTCCTTGTCTTGACCCTACATATGGCCCTAGCCCCCATCGGTTTCGGATGAAGAGCAACTCCAGCCGATGGGGGTTTTCTTTTGGCGCTCTGCTGTCTAGGGCATGACGGATAATCTCTCAATAGGAGTGATTCCATCCTCTATACGAAAATTAGGTCAAGTACCCAGATTAGAGCTAATAGAGAAGAAGCAGCAAAAATGGCGGTCTCGACTACGACATAATCTTTAAGAGGTCGGTAACTGTCCGAAAGACTCCATCTCCAGGCATTCCACCACTTGAGTCCCTGGTGCTCGTCGGCTTGCACGTGATACTCGGGTAGGTCTTTGTGGTTCCTGTAGTAAAGAAGCCCAATAATAAACCACACCCAGCAAACAAAGCCCAATATCACCAAGAGGCCGAGGGCCAACTCTGCCGCAAAATGAGCCGATTTAACTATCGGTCTCCACATGACACTACCTCCTTTACCCAAGGGTGGACCGCTTTAGATCATTAGCAGGGAGCACAGCGAATTGGTTAATATGCAGGAAATAAGCCAAGTAGGAGGAAGGGCAAGGGGCCCTTCGACAGGACCTGTCGACGAGCTCAGGTCGAGTCGCTCAGGGCCTGGCGGCATAGGGGCAGAGGGCTATTGGTCAGTTGTCCGGGGTCCGTTGTCAGTTGTTAAAGACGCTCGGCGCAGGGTGCAAGGCGATTTGGGTCACTTGGCTTCTACGCGTTTTTCATTGCAAGTCCTCTCTGCCTCCTTCATTTTGATTTAATTCGTTAGTCTATCATATGTGGCCTAACAGGCTCTATGGGTCAATTTCTATTGTCTGATTTATGACTCGGGCGGATCACGGGTCCTGAGGCTGCAGCTTTCGCCTTACATGGTCAGTCAGATCTATGTTATGTTCTGCCCACTTATCTGCCGCTAAAGGGATATTTGGAGGTAGCTATGGCACAAGATGGCAACAGGGTGTTTATCGTATACTTTTCACCATCGGGATCAACCCGCCATGTAGCCCGGGTAATGGAGAAAAGGTTTAAGGAATTGGGTATTGAACCGTCCATGTTTGATCTGGCTGAAAACAGGGAGCTTTCGCAGGCAATCTCTAAACAAATTCGAGGTGACAGTTGTTTGATTGTGGGTTCTCCAGTTTATGTTTCTCATGCGGCGCCGCCCATGATGAAATTTATTGCCGAATTAAGCCCTGTTGCCTCCGCGTCCGCGGTACCCTTTGTCACTTGGGGAGGCGCCTCTAGCGGCATTGCCTTGTTTGAAATGGCGAGAGAACTGCAAAAGAAAGGATTTAAAATCCTGGGCGCAGCCAAGGTTATGGCAGTTCATTGTCTGATGTGGCAACTCGCGAATCCTTTGGGAGTGGGGCGTCCGAACTCCGAAGACGAGAGAATAGTTGAGGAATTGATCGATGAGGTGAACAGGAAGATGCAAACTCATAAGCCAAAAGGTATAGACTTGTCCGACTTGGCCTACCAGAAACAAGAGATTCACGCCGAAATGGAAAAGATGAGCCTGGAAGTTGCCAAAGGCCACATGCCGGTGCGGGAGGTGGACAAAGAGTTGTGTAATCAATGCGAAATATGCGCGGAAGTTTGTCCGACCGCAGCCCTTGCCTTAGCGCCATACCCAGCATTTGGCGAGACTTGTATCTATTGTTTCAGTTGCATGCGGAACTGCCCAGAGGGGGCAATAAAAGCGGATCTCAGTGAGATCTGGCAGTTAATTAGAGCCAGGGCGGAATCATTTAAGGAAAGCCCTGAGACGAAAATTTTCGTTACTTCCTATTCACCAGAGAAAGAGGCACAAACCTTGCACTGAAACTAGCTCGAACGAGATCACTCGGTGGGCGGGGCACCATGTTTAGGCTTGAATTGAAATACCAAAACCTCACGGTGAGAGAGTACAGACTCCAAGAAGGAGATATCCGGTTTATCGGCCGCGCTCCCGACAACCACATTGTGATCGATGATCCCGGGGTCTCACGCAATCATTGTTTTATCATCCAAATAGCAGATGAGTTGCTGCTTGGGGATAGAGGAAGCAAGCACATGACTCTGGTAAATGGGATGCAGGTTATATGTGCAAAACTATATCATGGCGATACCATTAGAGTTGGTGTGCATCATACACTCAAGGTATCTATCATGTCGAAAAATAGCAGCGGAACCGTATCTGCCGTCTATGACGGACAGAAAAAACTGATGACCACAAGTTAAACTGGTAAGAGAGAGGGAAAAAGCACAGGGCGAGGGGCAAGGAGGATTGAGGATTTCGGATTGCGGATTTTAAAGAGGCAGAGGGCAAAGAGTGAAAGGCTTTGAATTTGCCCTATGCTGTGAGCCCCATGCTCTATGCTTGGCTTCGATGGGGCTTTTTTTCTTGCCATTTCTGTCTCCCTTTCTGTACTGTTGTAAAAGTTTAAGACCCGTTGAAGAGTTACAAGAGACAATCCTCTCAGAAACAGCTTTTGACTGCGGCAGACTGGTAATTATGAGAAAGCTTCCAATAGTACTAATTACCGTTTTGATAGCATTTATAGTTCAAATCCCCAAGGACTCGTCGTCACAGTCGACACCGTGCGAGTCAAGGTGCAGAAATGAATACGCTGAGTGTGTATCTGGCTGTCAGCAACTTCGTGCGGGGTGGTCTGCAATAGACTCCTGTGTCAACCAATGCACCCAAAAATGGATTCAGTGCAACCGACAGTGTCAGTAAAAGGCGCAGAGCGAAAAGCCAGATCTTGAATTTACCCTATGCCAACCTATTTGGCTCCTACCCAACTCCCCTTGATTGCTTGCCAGGTCAAGGATCTCCTGGCACGCCCATTGCATTTCTATTCCAACCTCTATTGTTGAGCTAAAGCCTACTGTAGGAGAACAAATTAAGGTCTTTGCCTCAGTGGGGGAAAAGGCGTCTAAGGAAGGTTCTATGAAGTGTCCGAAATGTGGTCATGAGCAGGACAATACCTTCGAATGCGAAGCTTGCGGAATCGTTTTCGAGAAATATGAGCAGATTCAGGCTAGACTAAAAGATCACGAGATTTCTAAACCGATCCAGATTAGCAGGAGAATGGGGTCTCCGAAAAGCAAGAATTCGTACTACACCATACTAGGTGTGGCAATGGGAATCATTGCCTGCGTAGTTGTCTATGGAATCTTTTTACACAAAGATACTAAAGAAATCAAAAACGAACAGCTGGCAAACCTAACGAGTTTGCAGGAAGAAACCGTCAGAGAAGGGCAGAAATTTGGCGGCAGCAAAATAGTTCCCCACAACGCCAGATCTACCAGTGAATATATCGCTAGAGCTGCCAATGCAACCGTCCTTATAGAAACCGCCTGGGGATCCGGCTCGGGATTTTTTATCGATAGAGGTTGTACGGTTGTCACCAATAGTCACGTAGTTCATCTCGACCCCCGGAGACTTGAATCTATGGAGAGACAGCAGATCCGTTTGAGGGAAATAATTGAGTATGAAGAGCAGGAAATTGCCAGGGCAGAGGATGGTATCAGACATATCTCCGACAGTGGTAATCGACGAGAAGTGGAAAAATTCATTAAGCTTAAAAAGGAAAGGCTTGAACAGTTTAAAAACAGATATCAGGCCTTTACCTCGACGTTGGAGAACATTAGATACGGCTCTGGGCAATCTGAGTTAAAGGTTACCCTAATTGATGGGAGCCAGTATACTGCGATTATTGCCCAGTTGAGCGAGCGTTACGATCT
>JAJDNT010000209.1 GCA_022340515.1 Deltaproteobacteria bacterium | reverse complement strand
TGAACCCTGCTCTTGCCATAGCTGAAGCTGTCAAGGAGAAGGAGCCGAATGTCCGCTTTCTCTATGTGGGAATGCGAGGCAAGGCCGAGTCAATAATCGTCACCCGCGCTGGCTATCCTATTCGTTATGTGTTGGCTCATGGCTTTCCCGGCTTTAGACCCAGTTTGGATTTAATCCGTTTTGTCATTTTGTTATTAATAGGAATTTTGCAGTCCTTTTACTATATCGCCACCTTTCGCCCAGATACAATAATAGGCACCGGCGGCTATGTCAGTGCACCGGTTATCTTTGCCAATACTCTGATGCGTTTGCTCGGCATGAGTAGGGCCCGGGTTTTCATTCATGAGCAAAATAGCGTTCCCGGCAAATTTAACCAGCTAATAGGACGTCGCGCCGACAAGGTTCTGCTCACCTTCCCTGAGACTAAGGGGTTTTTCCCTGAAAATGGGGTGGTAGTAGGCTATCCGGTGCGGCATTCGGTCACCAGCATGTTAAGCTCGGACAGAGGCGAGGCCCTACCCGTGCAGATACCGGAAGGGAGAAAAGTAGTTTTCGCTTTTGGTGGCTCCCAGGGCGCTCGGACGATTAATCGTGCCCTAGTGGACGCCCTCGGCCATCTTTCGAGCAGGAAAAATGACATTTTCATTATCCACGGTGTGGGGTTGATGAAAACTTCCCAATACCATGCCTGGGATGACACTGCCAAAAGGTTGCAGCTGAGGTACAGTGATCATGAGCGGGAGCAAATTGAAACCTTTTACTACCCTCAAGATTATTTTCATAATATTGGTGACATTTACGCCGCCAGTAGTCTGATAGTCTGTCGGGGAGGTGCAGGGAGTCTGAACGAGATTTCAGCCATGGGCAAATCGGCTCTCATCATTCCCAAAGCCAATTTGCCGGGTAATCATCAGGTGATGAATGCTCGCGCCATGCAAAGGGCCGGTGCTGCGGAGGTAATCTTCGAAGACACCGTTATGGAAGATGGAATTTTGCTGGAGAAGGTTGAAGGTGAGAAGCTGGCAAGGTCAATCCTCTCTCTGCTAGATGCACCTGAGAGGTTGGAAAAGATGGGTAGATGCTCCCGTGCTTTCATGCAGCACGATGCGGTAAAGCAAATAGCTGAAGAGATTCAAGGTAATTCAATCTACAAAAGTTCAATCGGTAAGGTTAGAGATTTGGAGCCGCTTGTGGGTGACAATGAGTTGTTAGTGAAGCTAAGAAGTGTCTGGCAAGATAATCCGAAGGAATATGATCCCAGAGAGGTTATTCCTGATGCTGACGACTTGGATTACTATCGGCATCGAGCTGCATCCCTGCTGACCTCGCCCAGCTGGCCAGAGCGCAATCTGGGGGTCAAGCTGATAGGATTGCTTAAACATGAAGAGAAACTCTCTTCACTTCTTCATCTTTTAGCGAATCGGACTCCGGCAAGCCGATTGCAGAGGCTTCTTGGTGGAGACTATCGTGAGGTAGGCTTCATCCGACGCAATATTCTAACCTCCCTACAATTAATGAATAAGTGGGGTCCCGAGGTGGAGGCCAGAGTCTTTGAGGCCCTCGGCGATAATTACTACGAAGTGCGAGCGCAGGCGGCCAGAACCATAGGTCATTTTGCTCAAGAACTCATTCAAAAACAGGCTGTGAAAGAAAAACTCCTAACACTTATCAAAGACCGATCATTTGAGGTGGTTATAGAGGCAGTACTGGCTCTGGGGGCGGTTGGCGAAGATCTAGAGGTGGTAGAGGCACTACTAAGCTTGAAGGAACACCATTACTGGCAGGTCCGAGAGGCGGCCCTGAGGGCTGTTACAATGTTGGCGAAAAGGGGTATCGTTCTGGATTACCACTGGCTTCTCAATGAGATTTCGCAGTTTATTATTACAACCACTGATTTCCGTTCATACTTCGACATCAAAGAGACCTATCAGAAGCTCCACGCTCTTTGCAAGGGAGAGGGCGATCAGGATCAGAGTTCCTAAGCTGAGGTTGCATGGTATCCAGTCCGTTGCCTGTTGTCCGTGGTCCGTTGCATTTAAGGTATGGGGCATAGGGCATGGAGCATGTGGTATACAGCTAGCAGCTGACGGCGGGCAGCAGGGAGATAGCAGAACGACATGGGGATGGGCAGATAGGGAGAAACGGCGATGAAGACCGAGGGCAGAGAAGGATTTCGAATGGCGCCTTTTAAAATGCAAAAGCCCAGATAATTTAGCTCCTGAATGCTGGATGCTGAATTTTTACTCTATGCTCTATGCCCCATGCTCTATGCTGTCGACAACAGACCACTGACTTATGGCTGCATATCCTAGGGGTTTATGAGACGGCGGACAATTTACTGTCCTACCGGATAATAAGGAAAAACTATGATTTACCACCTTGGACAATGGCTTCATAGCCAGATAGAAACATTAGGCTTTCTTAGACTTTTAGGTTACCTGAGTTTTCGCTCCATATTGTCAGCATTGACCGCGGTGCTAATTGTTTTTCTTTTGAGTCCCCGATTCATTCGCGCTATGCACCGACGCAATTTTCTCGACCGAGTAAGGGAAACCGGGATTCCCTCAGCCTTTGACAAGGCTGGCACACCCACAATGGGTGGGGTGCTGCTCATTGTGGCCATGACGGTTTCCATATTGCTATGGTCTAATTTGACTAATACCTTCTTGCTTTTGAGTCTCGCTGCTCTCCTCTGGTTCGGTGGTATCGGATTCTGGGATGACTGGTTGAAGAGTTCACGTGGCAGTGGTGAAAAAGGTCTGGGAGAAGTAACCAAGCTAGTCTTACAAGGATTATTTGGCTTGGCATTCATCTTGGTCTATCTGGGGCCCCTTTCTCCGGTGGAACCAGCAGTGGCCACCAAGCTGTATGTCCCATTCCTTAAGCGGCCTCTCTTAGACCTGGGAATAATCTATGGGCTGTTTATTTTTCTTTTCCTATTACTGGTTGCCAATGCAGTGAATATTACTGACGGACTTGATGGTCTGGCCATTACCCCATCCATCTTCGTGGCGGGGGTCTTAGGTGTCTTTGCCTATGTAATGGGCAACACCATCTATGCGGGCTATTTACAATACCCCTATCTGCGAGGAGCCGGAGAGTTGACAGTTTTTGTTTCCGCCTTCATTGGAGCTGGCCTGGGTTTTCTCTGGTATAATGCCTATCCCGCCCAGATATTTATGGGTGACACTGGCTCTCTTGCCATTGGAGGCACCGTGGCGGTTCTAAGCGTTTTGCTCAAGCAAGAGTTGCTTTTTCCCCTTCTTGGCGGTCTTTTTTTTATTGAGGCCCTAACGTCGCAGATTCAAGACAAGATCGGGGTGCGCTGGCTGGGAAGAAGGATCTTTTACCGAGCACCTCTCCACCATAGCTTGCAGCACAGGGGCTTTGCCGAAACCAAAGTTGTGATTAGATTGTGGATTGTTGCTGGTATTCTTGCCCTGTTGTCCTTGGCCACACTCAAGATTAGATAGCATAGAGCATAGCGCAAAGAGCATAGCGTTTGACAACACAAACAAAAACGCATACTAGTTAATCAATTTAGGGATCTTAATAAAATCTGCATCGTGGTCTCAAATCATAGAAAGAGGTCTTCGGATTTTGTATTTTTTGGCTATGGGCTGAGCGCAACAGGATTTGTATCTTTTCGGAAATTGATGAAGATAAGGGGCTCCGACCTTGTTGAAAAAGCTGCGCATACCTATTTTTGCCAAATTTTCCTTCCTGGCAACACTGGCAATTTTTGCCATCGTGACCACCATCAGCACTAGTATTCTCAAACGGCAGAGAATACAGTTCACCGATCAGTTGATTAAGTTCGGCACTACCATGTCTAGCTATGCTGCGAGGAATAGCCCTGAAGATCTTTTGGAAGAAGCAGAACTGCCCCTGTATCAGTTGGTCTCGGACATTGCCAAGAATGAAGAGGTGGCCTTTGCTCTGATTCTAAACAGTAACGGAATCATTCGGGCGCACAGTGACATCAACCAAGTGGGTAGTACCTTCTCATTGCCATCAGATAGCCAACTACTATTTGAAAAAGATGGCTTGCAACTCCGGAGCTATAAGGAGGGAGAGGAAAATCTTCTTTTATTTTCCACCCCTGTGTTGTATCAGGGGCTTAAGATAGGGGAAGTGCATCTCTGCTTGACCAAGAAATATATTGAAGGGAGTATTCTAAAGGCCAAGATATTTATTCTAATGATGACCCTTGTGATCACCATAACTGGCATAGCCATGAGTATGGTGTTGAGCTTCTATTTTTCCCGGCCAATTCAACGGCTAGTGGGAGCTGTGGAAGAGATAGGCAAGGGCAATTTTGCCTACCGGGTAAGCCTTGCCCGTAACGATGAACTGGGTGATCTAGGTAAGGCCATTAACCGAATGGCTGAGGACTTACGCTTAAAAGAAAGGATTCAAACTTCGTTTGGTCGCTATGTAACCCCGGAGATCGTAGAACGGATTCTAGCCAGTCCGGACGATGAATGGATGAAGGGAATCCGTTTAGAGGCTACCATAGTATTTGTGGACATCCGCGGTTTTACTACAATGGCGGAAAGTAGTGATCCCGATGCGGTTGTGGACCTACTTAACTCCTATTTTACCCTGGTCACCGACATCATCATTCAGTATGGCGGTTACCTTGACAAATTCGTGGGCGATGCGGTTATGGGGGTTTTCGGGGCTCTAATGCCAGACCCTAACCATGCAGAGACGGCTGTGCAGGCAGCATTGAAGGTGCGGCATCATTTGCCTAGATTGAATCAGATGCTTCCGGCAACTGACGATCCTATTCAGGTCGGGGTTGGCATAAACACCGGGGAAGTGGTTGCTGGAAATCTCGGCTCCAGCAAGCGCATGGAATATACCGTGATTGGAGACAATGTCAATGTGGCATCTCGTCTCACTGATTTAGCCGGGCCCGACGAAATCCTTATCAGTGAGCAGACCTTTGTAAAGGTGGCTCATAGTTCAGACTTTACTTTCCGGTCGCGGGGAGCGATGGAGGTTAAAGGTAGGAAGGAGCCAGTGAAAATATATGAGGTCTTCGATCGAAGAGCACAGCTGGAGGAGGAGAACTAAAGGGACCATTTATGGATGGCAACGAGCTAGATTTGCTGCCTTGCTAGTTACCCTTCTCTGCTGTTGGTTAAGCCCTGGGGGGGCCAGTGCATTCCTTTCGGGGAGCGTTAAAGACAGAAGTTCTCTCATAAAAGAGAGAGGAGGTGCATTTTTCCAGGGAGAGACAGTGGCAGTTTATGTAGTCAAGAAAGGAGACCGTCTTACCGAGCTGGCGCGCAGATTTTATGGAGATCCTGACAAGGGTTGGATGATCATGGAGGCAAATGAACTGGTGACCTTTGAGCCAGGTCAGGTGTTGCTAATTCCCTTGCGACCAGTAAATCCCGGTGGGCTTTTTGCAGATGGTTACCAGGTAGTTTCCGTTCTTACCTACCACCATTTCAGCGAAGAGTGCTCCAATGCGCTTTGCATGCCAGTGAATGAGTTTGCCCGGCAGATGGCTTTTCTGCAAAAACAAGGATATCGAGCCGTCACCATGAAGGAATTGTTGAAGTTCATTGACTATCAAGAACCGCTCCCCCGAAAAGCGGTGGCCATCACCATAGACGATGGCTATCGATCGGTGTACGATCTAGCATATCCCATACTGAAGAAATACGATTTCACTGCAACCCTGTTCATCTATACTGATTTTATTGACAATAGCCCGAATGCCTTGACCTGGGAGCAGTTGCGGGAGATGACTAAAGCAGGCTTCGAAGTAGAATCTCACACCATCACTCATGCGGATTTGACTCTCAAGCGCAAAGGGGAAAGCCAGGCCAAGTATATCCAAAGAATAGCCCGAGAATTACAGGTACCGCGTGAGCTTATTCGCAAGCATTTAGGGCAAAATCCAGTCTGGTTGGCCTATCCTTACGGGCGCTACAACAATCTGGTCGTCTCCATGGCGATTGAGGCCGGCTATCGCGGCGGCGTCACCGTGACTCGTGGGGAAACCCCTTTCTTTACCAACTCCTTCAAGGTGGGGCGGATTCAGGTGATGAATCCAATGAAAGAAAACTCATTTGAGCAGCTGGTGAAGTTTTTTTGTGGAGAAAGCCTACAGTGAAATATAAGCTGTTCCTACTTCTATTTTGTCTAACTATTCTGGCGCTCAGCCTGGGCGGCTGTGGAGCTTTGAGAAAGAAGCCCACAGCCAAGGAGCCGCCCGAGGTTCGGTTGGAGAGAGTTTTGCTGGAGCGAGCCCTGGAATACGAGGGCAAAGGTGACTCCCAGAGGGCCTTGCAGTTCTATGAAGCTGCTCTAGCAGTTATCGTTACCAAAAAGAAAGGGCTGGAAGAGTCTGTGCTCAAAGATGCTGAAACCCATTACCAGAGGGGTCTCGATTACCATGAACAGGGAAAATACTCCAAGGCCCGGCATGAATTCCTCGTGGCTTTGCGGCTGAGGCCCGATTTTCCAGAGGTGTTGGCATTACTAAAGCCCCCTCCTCCGCCTCCCATAGGTCATTATGTGGTGCACGAAGTAAAAGAGGGCGAGTACCTAACGGCTATCGCTCAAAAGTATTATGGAGATCAGAGTAAATTCGAGATCATTGCTCGTGTCAACGAGCTGGAGGATGCAACCAAACTTTACGCGGGCATGACGCTTATAATCCCCGAGACTAAAGGGGTGGGTTTCGGCGACCTTGTGGAGAAGCAATCCTCAGAGTTGCCAACTCAGGAAAAGAGTGGCGACAGAACTTACGCAAAGGTGGAGGCAGAAGGTGTTGATAAAGCCGGGGAAGATCCCTCCCAGGCTCAAGAGGAGGAGATGGATTATGACCCAGTGGCAATTTATCAAGAACAAGGAGTAACTTTGTTGGAGGAGGGGCAGTATCTTGCCGCGCTGCATGAGTTCCAAAAAGTCTTGAACACTGATCCCTCGAGGAAAAAAGTCCAAGAGTATATGGCTTGGGCTCATTATCGCCAGGGGGAGGTTTTTTTCAACCGGGCTGAATACTTAGAGGCTAGGGATCATTTCTATGAAGCCTTAAGATATGATAAAGAGTGGTCTGCTTGCAAAGAATATATAAAACGGGCGGAAGAGGCCTATAAAGAGGTCCACTACCTCAAGGGAATTGAGCATTTTGAAGCGGAGAGGCTAAAAGAGGCTATGGCGGAATGGCGGTTGGTTAGTAAAATTGATCCGAACTACAAGCAGGTGAAAAGCTATCTTCTCAGAGCCCAGAAGCTTCATGAAAAGGTCCAAGAACTAAAGGAAGTACCTTAATGCGGCCTAGCCTGGATATTTTATTAATCGCCTGCTGCGACCATAGATATGGGCCTACTTCCCGGCGTCCTCGGGTGTCGGCTCCTGCGACGTACCGTTCAGGTACGCCTCGAAGCCAACACCCTGCGGGCGCCAGGTGGCACGCCCATCTTCGCGGTCTCGCGACAGCAATTCATTAAATATCCAGGCCAGACCACATTATTCCTTCTTCTAATCCTCCTCCTGGGGAGATTCTTCCTTATATCGCTCAACAAAAGCATAGGCACTGTGATTGTGAATGGACTCGAAGTTTTCCGAGTCCACTGAATACCAGGTTATATTGGGGTCTTCTTCCAGCCTGGAGGCAATGTCTCGGACCACGTCCTCCACGAACTTGGGGTTCTCGTGAGCTTTCTCCGTGACGTACTTTTCGTCTGGCCGCTTTAAAACGGAGTAAACATCGCACGATGCCTCAGATTCCACAACCTGAATAAGTTCCTCAAGCCAGACAAATCGTTTGAAACGTACTGCCAGGCGCACCACCCCCCTTTGATTATGGGCGCCAAAATCGCTAATTTCTTTGGAGCAGGGGCAAACTGTGGTAATAGGGACGCTGATCTCGGCAACCAGGTCGTGTCCATCTTCTGCCCTCAGAGATCCCCTGAGGCGACAGCCATACTCCATTAGCCCCGAGGAACTGGAAACAGGCGATTTTTTCTCAATAAAGTAGGGGAAGGTAATTTCCAGATGAGCTGATTCCGCTTGCAGCCGATTCTTCATGGTCTCTAGAATAGTGGCGAAGTTGCGGATGTGTATCTCCCCATGATACTCATTGAGGATCTCGATGAAGCGACTCATGTGGGTCCCCTTGAACTCCTTGGGGAGATTTACATACATGTTGATATTGGCAACCGTTTGTTGACGGCCGTGGGCGCGATCCAAGACGGTGATCGGGTAGCGGATGTTTTTGACGCCCACCTTGTCGATGTTAATGTTGCGGTGATCCCTGGTGTTCTGGATATCGCTGAGTCTCTGCTCTCCCGACCTAGATGGTAGCCATAGTTGTTGCGGGAAGTCTCTGCCTTTTAACATGGTTCTCTCGCTTCATAGAGTTGAAGGTTTTGCCAGTTCAACTTACCTCACCAGCGGTTATTGTGGTGGCTATTTGCTCCATAGCAGCCCTGGTCTCGTCGCTCACATCGCCGGCGAACTCTCCTTTGAGATCAGCTTCAATTATTTTACCATCATAGGGGATGAACCCGATGAATGGAAATCCTTTCAAGGCGCTCTGGAGAAACTCACGATCTCCGGAGCCACGGACCTTGTTGCCCACAAGATAAAGGTTTGTCAGACCAATATCAGCAGCGAGAGTTCTGATTCGCTGAGCCACGTCAATGGACCGGCGGCCTGGCTCTACCACAATAATAAGACGGTCAACAGCCTGAGCAGTGCCACGCCCCAAATGCTCCAGGCCGGCGGCCATGTCCATTACAACAACCTCATTCCGACCGAGGATCAGGTGGGCCACAAGGGTTTTCAGCAGAGCATTCTCAGGGCAGAGGCAACCCGTTCCCCCTTGCTGAACTCCCCCCATGATCATCAACCGAATATTGCCATCTGAGATGGCTATTTTCTCTGGTAAATCATCAACTTTGGGATTCAGCTTAAAAAAACCGCCCATACTTCCTTGTTTAGCTCCTGTACGCTCAGCAATAAGATCCTTCATTTGAGTGATGGGTGGCAGCAAATCGGCACCCGGAAAGGCTAAAGCTGCCCCAAGATTGGTGGCTGGATCGGCATCGATGGCAAGTACAGTATGGCCTTTATCTCCAAACCATCTGCACAGAAAAGCTGACAATGTGGTTTTGCCTACACCACCTTTCCCGCTTATGGCAATTTTCATTAATTTTCCTCGCTAAGTGAGAATGTTTGGCCATGGTTGATTCAACTAAATAACAACATAGTTTAACACTAAATTAAATCTGCAATGCATACAAATATCGGATGTGGGATATGGGATGTGAGATATGAGATTTCTCTTCCGCCGATTTCCACTATCATTTATCCCACATCGCCCATCTCACATCAATCGACTAACTTTGTTTATGATTTTGACCTGCCAGGGGATGGCGGATGGATATTCGCAACCTCCATGGCTAGCAATCACCCCGGTTTGATAGGATTCAGGCTTTGTTTGATCCTGATAAGTCGATAGACAATCATACTGCAAAGTACTGCGATGTCTTCGGTGGGGAGGTAGCTGACTATGGACTCATCGAAGAGTATGTTGGCTTGCGGAGGAAGTTCATCATCCCCACCCCAGATTACCAAGGTGACCGTAACATGAGGCAATGGCTTTAAAGTGATGGAAGCATCGCCTAATTCATCTGGAATAGCCCCAAGTTGTGAGCCGCATTCAAGAAGTCGCTGAGGCCCAGGACCAAAAGTCTGGGCCAGCGGCTCTAGCGCCCTTTTGACAAAAGCCGAGTAATAGAAAGGTCCTTCCGGCACTTGTCGAAAGGTTATCAGATTTTGCCGGAAGGATTCCCCCCGGGCTGTAAGCAGATAGTGGAGAATAAGGATTTTTTCAGGTATGGGAACCGGCTCGCGGTTAGTCTGAAGGATCACATCTACTTCAGGCTCAAAGTGAATGAGGTGATCTTGGTTCATGAAAGAAATACTTATGGCTGGATTGCCATTTTTGTCCTCAATAACGATAGCACCGCTAAGGGAACAAATACGGTGTAAGTTTACCTTTGCAAGCTCTTGACAGGCAAGCCGAAAGGCCTCTCTATAGTCATCGATGCGAGCCAAGAAAAAATCCTTTTTCGTACACTTTGGTAGGGGCCCAACTATTTAAAAATATAACATAAGGCAAGGGTAAAGCAATTGAAAAACGTGGTCCTGATCCACCATCAAGGTATCATCCCTGCCTTCGCAGGGACAGGTTCTGCGGCGTTGCCTTCGATCGCTCCTCCCCCCGCCTGCGCGGGGGCATGCTTGCGGCGTATTACTCCATACGGTTCAGTCGTGTCGCTCCTCGGCACCTTGTATCTAATACCTTGCTGGAGATCAGGAATATTCCATAGCCCGCTTATTTCAGTCCTCATAATTAACCCGGATGTTCCCTGAATCACTTGCTGCGAACGAGGATATGGCCGTCCTTCCGAGCGTCCTCGGGTCCAGCACCCTGCGGTTGCCCGGTGGCACGCCCATCTTCACGGTCTCGCGGCAGCAATTCATGGAACATCCGGGTTAAATTAGACGGTGGATTTGGGGTGGGGAGTTAAGTTAAGGTGAGGTGGGGTTAAAAGAAGTAGTAGTCTTGGTGGATTGTAGCATGCGCTCCACCAGTCCCTGAATTCTGAAAGAACTCTGCTCTATGGCTTTCAGTTTGGCTCTATCTTCTGGTGCCACTGTGTTCTTAAGCAAGAGCAACTGGGCGTTCCCCAGTATTATAGCCAAGGCATTGTTAATCTCCACCGCTTGTTTGAGCTCTAAAGACTCTTCGAGTGATAGGGTAATGGAATCCATCTTTTCGTGTTGTGTCTGATGTGAAAAGGAAATGTGTAGATACTCGGGGTGAATATTGCGCCTCGTTGACAGCTACGATAAATTACCCTGAATGGACTGTCAATCGTGGTTAAAAGGAAAAATTGATTTTTTACCATCTTGTTATCAACAACTGATAACTTTCCGTAAAATCAGGATATTTAACGCTTAAATTGCTAAAGTCTTAAGATCGCCAGAATTTCTTTGATTGATAAAA
>JAJDNT010000197.1 GCA_022340515.1 Deltaproteobacteria bacterium | reverse complement strand
ATGCGTGGTCGCAGTAGGCAATTCGTGAAATACTCTGGCTAAAACTTTCAAGGTTTATTCACATCAGAATAAGAAGTCAGGAGGCAGGAGGCATCGAGCATAGGGCATGGAGCATAGAGTAAGGAGTCAGGGGGGTAGAGGCGGAAGGCAAAATTCTAACTTTGAATTTTGAAATGCGAAATTCGCAATCCGCAATCCGAAATCATTTCCCTGCTGCCTGCTGCCTGCTGAGCGTAGCTCCATGCCCTATGCCAATATGTTGCACGGCGGTGGAGATCGTGTTACTATGCCTCACTTTTTAGCAGCTTAACTGGCATAACCGGCTAAACAGGCCAAAGCAAAGATAAGAGGAAATATGTTCTCCTTGGGTGTTCCTGAACTTCTAGTAATTTTAGTCATCGTTCTCCTAATATTCGGTGCCAAGCGCTTGCCGGAAATCGGCAAGGCCTTTGGAAAGAGCGTCAGAGAATTAAAAAATGCTACCGCCGGCGACAAGGACGAAATATCCAGCTGGATAAAGGACGACAAAGAAAAATCCTCACCAAAATCAGACAGTAAAGAGGAAAAGAAGGACTTTATTCAGGAGAAGGTGGAAGATATCCCCGGGGTCAAAGAAGCCAAGGAAATAAAAGAAACCGCCAGTAAAATAAAGGCGGCCAGCAAGTTCTTTCTCAAAAAGTAGCGCGATTTCCTTATTAGACTGCCTACCTCAATCCCCAATCCGAAACTGGGAACCCGCCCGAAGGGTGGGAGTCCGAAGGACAAATCCGCAATCGCTAAACCTCCACTCCCACCACTGTTACATCGTCTTTGCCGCTCTCTTCTAGAGCAATCGAGACGAGTCCATTCAGCTTCTTGTCGAGCCCATTATTCGAACGAAGAATGGAGAGCAGCTTTTCTTCTGGAACTCTATCGTGGAGCCCATCCGTGGTGAGCAGGAGAACATCATCCTTGTGTAGGGTAAAAGACCCGGTCTCCTCTTCAAAGCCACCACTACCGATAAAGTCAAAAAGAAAGTTTCTCCCTGGATGAACCCTTGACTCCTCTCTGCTAATCTCTCCTTCTGCCAGGAGAAAACCTGCCATGGTGTCATCCTCGGTTATTTGAGTGAGCTCATCGCCTCGGAAAAGGTAAAGCCTGCTGTCTCCCACATGGGCCCAGAAAACAGCTTCTCCCTTGATAAAGGCAGCGGTCAAGGTGCTCCCCATACCCTTCAAATCTTGGTCTTTTTCCACAGCCGCGAATATTGTCTCATCAGCCTCTTGCATTAAACCGACGAGATGATCCTGAGGGGTTTGTGAATCAGGGTGAAAATTATTTAGTTTCTCAATAATCACTCTAGAGGCCTCTAGGCCAGCCGGCGTTCCACCGGCACCATCGGCAACGGCGACAAGAACGGAGTCGCCTGAAAACTCTTTGATTAAAAATCGATCCTGATTTTGCTCTTTCAGCAGCGCCACGTGCGTTACAGCAGCAGTTTTCATTAGTTCCCGTTCTCCCGGGCCCCTTCGAATCGAATAGTCATGAGCTAATTCTACTGAAGCAAATTATATGCACTATTTATCAACAAAAATCTACAAACTTTCGCCTTCGACCTTCTATCTTTCCAAATTCGCAATCCCCGCCCGCCATCGCGAACCGCTCAGGCGAGGCGGGCGGGCGCAATCCGAAATCCGAAATTCTACTCTATGCTCTATGCTCTATGCCCTATGCCGGTTTAGCCGGTTGCCGCCAGATTTCCAGCATGGTCAAATCGTCGTTTGCCTCTGCCGTGCCTCGCCAAAGATTGACCGCATCCAGCAAGCCTTTGCCATAGGGGGGACCGCTTGCCGACTTGATGTGATTTAATAAGCGGTTATTGCCAAATAACTCGCCCCTCTCGTTCTCTGCATCAGTGACCCCGTCGGTTAAAAAAAGGATCGATTCTCCGGGCGACAGAAAAATTTCCTTTCTCTTATACTCAGCGTCCGGTGTTACGCCCAACGACATGCCTTTTATTTCGGGCACATCTCGCAACTTGCCACCAACCACCCACAAGGGCGGCAAGTGACCGCCCTGGGTAAACTGCAGTCTGCCGTCGGCGGGCCAATATCTACCTAAAACTACAGTTGCGAAGAAGCCTTCGTCCACAGTCAACTCATAGATACCTTTGTTTACGTTCTCCAGAAGTTTGTCCACCTCATGGCGCAGTAATGCCTCACTCCGTATCTTTGTTGATAATGCCGCCATGATCAGAGCAGCAGGTAGACCCTTGTCGGAAACATCTGCCACATAGAGCAACCAACTTTCATCATCCATTCGAATCACATCGTAAACGTCCCCGCCGACAAAGGTTGCGGGATTCGACACGGCCCAAACATGGCTCCCCATTCCCAAATCCGGCAGTTTGGGCCAGAAAAGGGATTGGATTTTGGCTGCCGCCTCCAGTTGGACCTCCATCCTCTCCTGTTGAAGGCGGAGTTCAAGAAATCGTGATCTGGTTATGGCCGTGCCGGCCAGGTCGGCAAAGCACTCCAGAAGTGATTCATCAAGGCCGTCAAAGCACGGCTTATCCTTTGAGTTCAGTACATTTATCACCCCTATGAGGTCGTCACCGTAAAGCAAGGGAGCGCAGAGAAGGTTGCGGGTGATGAAGCCTGTCTTTACGTCGGCTTTTCCGGAAAACCTGTGGTCCTTTTGCGCATCTACAATGTTAATGGGCTGTTTGTTTTCGGCTACCCAACCGGCAATACCTTCGCCAATTTTGAGTTCCACTGCGCTCTTTAGGACTTCCCTGGCGTTCTCGCCCAAAACCTCGTCCTTTGCCGCAGCGAATTGCAGAACCTCACTCTGTTCATCATAGAGCATGATAGATGCGGCTTCTGCATTGGTTACATTCCTCGCCAGGTCCAGAAGCACGGGCAACAATGCCTCAAGAGATTCCATGTCCGCAAGGGTCTGATGTGCTTCGATCAGCCTCTTGAGCGGTCTAGGAATTTTCTTCCGGGTGTCGTCTTCATTTCCTTTAGCCATGACAAATAGATTACCCCCCTCCAAATACGAGAACCTAAGAATTTTTAATATTTTTAAGCAGATAAATGGACTAGTTATTATATCATTTTTGGGCTAGTTGCCCCCAAGAAATTCTTGGTAAAGTTCTGTTCCTGCCCTAGATTCCAGCTTTCGCGGGAATGACGAAGCTATGCGATCCCCCGTCATCCCCGCGTAGGCGGGGATCCAGACAGGGCATAGCTTCGAGGTATTTACGGAGTGAATTGTTGAATAGTCTCAATTTATGTTTCTACTGATAAGGTCTCTTCATTAGTCCGGATGTCTCATGAATTGGTGTCGCGAGACCACGAGGATGGGCGTGCCACCTGGCAGCGGCAGGGTGTTGGTCCCGAGGCGTACCTGAGCGGTACGTCGCAGGGGCCGACACCCGAGGACGCCAGGAAGGACGGCTATATCCGTGGTCGCAGCAGGTGATTCATGAGATATCCGGACTAACTACAGGTCCTATAAATCTCACATCCATGTTCGGAGCCGAAAACATTGGCGTACAAATTGGCGACCCACTGCTTGCCCTCCTGAGTTACCCGGAGATAACTCAAAGCCTCCTGGATGTAAGGGCTAACCACCTCCCAGTAGAATTTTGCATAGTTTTCATGCAGGTCTCCGGGCCTTTTATATCCAAGTTTCGCGTTGGCTCCCACCTCTTCAAACTCGTAGAACAGCGCCGGGGACTTGCGGGGACGGTTGGGGTCCCCGAGTTGACCGATAAAGTCAGCTGCTCGCACCAGGCCCGGATATCCCTTGGTGTTTTTATACCAATCGTCATCGGGCACTGGAAAACGGGTCATTTCTATATATGAAGCAATCAACTCTGCGTCTATTTCCGATACCATTCCCATTAGGAGTCCTCTGCCGAATCGCTCTCTTACGAAGAGTTTACTCCGGTCAACATGATATGGTGAGAGCGCCGCATCGCTCGCACCCGGGTCAATTTCTACCGTTTCATCGCCTATACCTGTAGAAATTATACCGTCCTTATCACCCTTGCATATTCCTCTCACATAACCAATATCGTGACACAGAAGTGCTATGACGAAATTCATCCAGTCTTTGGGAGCAACGCCTCCCTCTAGCAAGTGCTTGCCTTCTATGATCGACTGTCCTGCCAGGGTCACCATTACCGTATGCTCCACATTGTGGTAGAGAGCATCTGAATTGGTGATGTTCTCGAGGGCAAGTCGCCCTGACCACATAATGATGTTTCCGAGGTGCTCCTCCATATGGCTGTAGGTTCGCTCGTATGCCCTGCCAAGCTCCTCGACACAGAGGTCAATCGTGAGTTTTTGCAAATTAAGCATAGTCTGACTCCCCATCTTGGTTGCAGAGACGACTCAATTCGTGACTAACCGTGTTAATCGATCTGGCATGATATAGATCTGAAACTACTGAGCGAATTTAATCAGGCTGCCAATTGATCAGCAGGATTTGGCACGAAATCAGCATACCAACAATAACTACCGCGAGATTACCACAAGATGTTTAAATTGGTCAAAGGAGATTTGTGTACGTAAACTTTTGACATTTTTTACCATTTTGTGCCAAAATCAGCTTTAATATCTTTAATATAGTATGTAAGCTTTAATAATGATCCATTGTGCTGACAGGATTTTCCGCCAGCAAAGGACATCATGAGCCAACTAAAAGAGCGCAGACGCCACCCTAGACAGATTCTGTCCACACCAGAAGTGGGTATCGTTCATCCACACTACAGCGGACAAAAGGGTGAACAGTTAACGGGAGAAGGACACGACACTTTGCTGGTTTACCTCCTCAATCTGAGTGAGGGGGGATTTCTTCTGGAATCTCTTCAGAGGTTGGAGATTAATACCGACGTCGACCTATGGACCAGACCTCCCCCAGGAAAGGATTGGCAAGCGGTCCATGGCAGAGTTGTTTGGTCAGAGCCTTCCCCGATTAAGTCTGGCTTCTTCCTCTTGGGAGTGGAGTTTCTAAAGATTGCTTCCTCTGCGGAACGAAAGAGACCGGCACAAGATCCGACAAAAAGAAGGATGTACCCCGATGATCTGCAATTCCTCATAACTTCACCTCTCTTTCAATCCATTCCCTTGGAGGCTAAATGCCCTCTTTTGGATCGTATGACTCCAATCCACGTGAAGACCGGAGAAAGATTCATTGCCCAAGGAGATGAAGGGCATAGCTTCTACGTAATTCAGGAAGGCTCATGTGTTGTCAATGTGGAGAAAAATGGAAGCAAGCATGCAATTTCCCGTCTTCGCAGCGGTGATGTAGTAGGAGAAATTGCCCTTTTGACAGGTGAGCCCAGAACCGCAAACGTTGATGCCGAAACTGATATGGTTCTCTGGAGCCTGAGCCGGGAAAAATTTGATTCACTCTGCATTGCTTACCCAGATCTGCTGGACTTTTTAACAGAACTTGTTACTCGTCGGTTCTCTACTGAAAAAGTTACAGCCAATAAAACCGTTGGGAAATATCTCATAAGCGAGATCATAGGTCGTGGTGGATGGAGTATTGTTTACAAAGGTTTACACAAAAGCTTGAATATGCCGGTGGCCATCAAGATGTTAAAGCACGATATGGCCATGAATAAAGACTTTGCTGAGAAATTTCACAACGAAGCCAAGACCGTTGCCTTGTTAAATCATGATAATATTGTGAGAGTATATGATATAGAAGAACTTTTCAGGACAATTTTCATCATCATGGAATACCTGGAGGGGTTACCCCTCGATTACATTTTGTACAGAATGCCAAGGCTTACCGTACCCAAGGCTCTGGACATTCTCCTTCAGGTCTGTACCGGTTTGAGTTATGCCCATGGTCAGGGTATCGTTCATCAGGATATTAAGCCGGCTAACATCTTCATCCAACTAGACGGTCGCACAAAAATTGTTGACTTTGGCCTCTCCTGCCCTCCCGGGACCATAGACTGTTCCTTACCGGGGACCATCTACTATATGTCTCCAGAACAAATTGAAGGTGAAACTGTAGACGAACGGACTGATATCTATTCCTTTGGTATTATGGCCTATGAGATGCTAACTGGCCAGCGACCGTTCCTGGAAGACGATCCCGCAAAGCTAATGGAGTTGCACCTCAAAAAGGATGTCCCTGACCCCCGAGCCCTGGTTCCAGATTTGCCCTACGAACTAAATTATTTCATCAAGCGCGCCACCCAGAAGGAGCCCTCAGCTCGATTCAAATCAGTCTGGGAAATCATCCGTGATCTTCAGCCCGTCGCTGACAAGTTGGGAGTAGAGAGGCGACCGGATACGGATCAACGGCGAAAGATGATGAATCTATTTTTGTTCTATCAGGATGAACAACAGCTGGTTTTACATAAACTGATAGAAGATTTTAATCGCCAAGTCAAAGAAATAGGTGCAGAACTCAAAGTCACAACCGTGGACAAAGTCTAGCCTCTTTTCAGGTTCTTCCGGAACTTGCTTGGATGATCACCTGCTAGCCATTGATGCCATGGTTTGCTTTGGACAGTAGGTGCTCCGAGGCAAAGTGCATCTGAGCCACCGGTGTTTTGCTTTGGCAGACTGGAATGGCTTTCATCTGCCTCGGCGACAGCCATGCTGCAAAGCCACAAACCCCACTCCAACTGATGCGAATATGCAGCTTTGCCGAGGAACTCCTGCTGTCCACTCCAATGAAAAACCCCAATGGAACCTGACCCATGAGGTTTTCTTTTAAATCCTTTTTCTCAGTAAATCCCGCCTCCCTAACAATTTGTACCATCATCCTTGTGGTAGTTCTCTTCCTAACGGGCACCCCTATCCTCGACCTGATCGAATTGAAAACCTACGATCTCCGCTTCCTCTCACGAGGCCAGCTACAACCCACGGAGGCGGTGGCTATGGCGCTCATAGATGAAAAGAGCCTCGATACTGAAGGTCGTTGGCCCTGGCCCAGATCTAAACTCGCTACCCTGGTGGACATCCTTTCCAAAGACGGGGCCAAGGTGATTGGTTTCGACATAGGTTTTCTGGAGCCCGATGAAAACTCTCAGCTAGGGTTTATCAATGAGTTTGGCAAGAAAGTCGACAAGCTGGCTATCAAAGACGACAAATTGTCCGACTTCATAAGCGAGAGCCGAAAAGACGCCGATAATGATCTGGCCCTGGCAAAAGCTATTAAGAACTCCTCTGCCACAGTAGTTCTTGGCTATTTCTTCCACATGCGCGAAGCCGACCTTGATTACCGGATTGAGCAGAAGGAAATAGACCGACAACTTCAGCGCATTAGCCCCTCTAAATACCCCTTTATTATTTATGAAGATCCTGACATGCAAACCCTGCCATTTATTAAAGCCTATGCCCCCGAGAGTAACCTGGAAATCTTCAGCCAAGTAACCGATGCTTCGGGTTTCTTCAGTGTTGCGGCTGATCCGGACGGAGTAGTTAGATGGATGCCTCTCATCATCCAGTGCGGCGAAGACATTTTCCCGGCATTGGCCTTATCGTGCGTTTACAACTATCTTGACAGACCACAACTCATGGTTAGGGTTGCTCGCTATGGGGTGGAAGGCATTCAAATTGGCAGGGGCTTCATCCCCACCGACGAAAGCGGTCAACTCCTCATAAACTACCTCGGCCCACCCAAGACATTTCCCCATATTTCCATCAGTGATATTCTCCATGGCAAGGTCGCTAAAGGTACCTTCAAAAACAAGATTGTCCTGGTTGGGGCTACTGCCATGGGGACCCATGACCTCAGGGCCACTCCCTTTAGCCCTCTCTATCCCGGTATTGAGATCCATGCCACGGTAATCGACAACATCTTGAGCCAGAACTTCCTGACCAAACCCAAGTGGTCGAGGATCTACGACCTCATTGCCATCATCTTGCTTGGCGCCATTACCGGTATCGCCCTCCCCCGCATGAGCGCTCTCAAAGGGCTTCTGCTTGCCACCGGGCTCTTCTTCTTACAGATTTTCATCGCCCGTTGGCTCTTTGTACGTATGAATGTCTGGCTCAATATTGTTTATCCCTTGTTGGCTGTCGCTATCACCTACACAACTCTTACTGTCTACCATTACATGACCGAAGAGCGGGAACGCAAAAAGATCAAAGGCGCCTTCAGGCACTACGTCGCCCCCATTGTGATAGAAGAAATGCTCAAAGAGCCAGGGCGGTTGAAACTGGGAGGAGAAGAAAAGGTCCTCACCGTGCTCTTCTGCGACCTACAAGGTTTTACCGGCTATTCGGAACGCTTCTCTCCCCATGAGATGATCGATATGCTCAGTGAATACTTCGAAAAAATGACCGAGGAAATTTTCACCTATCAAGGCACCCTCAAGGAATATGTGGGTGATGAACTCATGGCCATATTTGGCGCCCCCCTCGAACAGGCCGACCATGCCCAACGGGCCTGCTCTGCTGCACTGGCTATGCGGGATAGACTCCGCGCGCTCCGTTCAGAATGGGCCAAGATGGGCCGCCCGCCCTTGCGGGCCAGAACTGGAGTCAATTCTGGTCCTATGCTGGTAGGCAATCTCGGCTCTCGCTATCGCTTTGCCTATGGAGCCCTGGGGGACCATGTGAACCTCGGCTCCCGGCTGGAAGGACTAAACAAGATCTATGGCACGGAAATCTTGATTGGAGAAAATACCGTGCAGATCGTAGGAGATTCGTTTCGCCTGCGAGAAGTAGATCAGGTGAGGGTAAAGGGCAGGGAGCAACCTGTGCGGATTTACGAACTTCTGGGCAACTCCGGGGACTCCTTGCCCAAGGAAATGGAGGAGTCTTTGCATCACTTTACCGCCGGGTTGGAGGCTTACCGGCAACAGGCATGGCAAAAGGCCCTGGATCTTTTCAAGAAATCTTTAGCTATCCTTCCTGAAGATGGACCCTCACGGCTCATGGCAGAACGCTGCCAAATCTACCAGCAAACGCCCCCACCCACCGATTGGGACGGCGTCTTTACGATGACGACGAAAGAGTAACCTCGCGTCAGTTGTCCGTGGTCCGTCGTCCGTTGCATGAAGCATAGGGCAGAGGGCATAGAGTAAGATTGCGGATTTTTAAATTCGACATTCTTCATTCGAAATTTGGACCCCATGCCCCATGCCCCATGCTCTATGCCCTTCACACCGTCTCGTTGTCCTCGATTCGCGACTTGGGCATCACCACGGAATGTGCCTTGATATTGGCATTCTCACCGATGACTACATCCCCCATAATACTGGCTTTGAGACCGATGGTGGCTCCTTTCTTTATGTGAACCGGGCTAATGATTAGATATCCCTTCTGCCCGTAGTGAGCAAAAAGGGTGGCAGAGCCGCCAATTGTTACATAGTCTTCCAGAGTAATGAGGCAGGGATCGGAAACGTTGCTGGTGTTTATGATCACGCCTTTGCCAATTTTCATTCCCATGAGACGGTAAAACAGAACATTAAGTGGCGTTGGAGTAATAAAGTCCAGAAATGTATATCTTACTATATATGTCAGTGCGTTGTGGATGTACCACGGGATGGTTTGCAGGGAAAACCAGCTTCCTCGACATGGTTTCACCTTGAGTGGCATCAGGAAGTTTACCAAGGGAACCACGAATATAATCGTCAGACCATAGGCAAGAAAAGCAAAGGACAGACCACAACCGAGAGCCACGATGTGGAGAAACTGAGGCCATGTTTGAGTCCACCCGTCTATGAAGCGATAAAGGTAAATGCCAGGCACCAGAGATACCCCAATGCACAAGCCTCCGAGCACTATTATGGGTGATAAGCACAGTGAAAAACTCAAGTTTCGAAAACGCCGGAGGAAAGTCTCAAAGTACCCGGCCAAACCAGGTAACCCCGACGTTGTACTCAGTACATCGACTCTTTCTTCTTGATCCTCACTCTGCAGATCATTGCCTTTGTCCGACATAGCTTTACCTTTCTTTTAGGAAAAACCAAGCATAGGGCATAGAGCATAGGGCATAGAGTAAGAAGCCAGGAGTCAGAATCCAGAATTCAGGAGAGA
>JAJDNT010000181.1 GCA_022340515.1 Deltaproteobacteria bacterium | reverse complement strand
ATTTATGCTGCCACCATGGCTTTGACCGTGAGTGAGTTGGGCACTACCGTGCACGACCAGAGCAGAGGACTTTTCCTTGAACTCCTTTTTGAGGTAGTCTCTGCCTTTGGCACTGTGGGTCTTAGTGTGGGGATTACGCCGCAGTTAAGCAGTGTTGGCAAGGTCATTATCGTCCTGGTGATGTTCCTAGGAAGGCTGGGACCATTATCCATTGCCGTGGCTTTAACCGGAAAAGAACCTAGGTCCCGATTTCAGTATGCAGAAGAAAATGTCATGATCGGTTGAGCACAGCGGATAAGGTCCAAACCTGCCAGATAAACATCCTATAGGGGATATACATCATGAAACAATTTGCTGTCATTGGCATTGGCAATTTTGGCTACTACCTTGGACGCCATCTCTACGAGAAGGGGCATGAAGTCCTGGCTCTAGATATCAGCAAAGCCCAGGTGCAAAAGATCAAAGAGGTGGTGAGCCAGGCGGTGATAGTTGACGCCACCGATCGGGAAGCCCTGGAGGCGTTGGGAATCAGCCAGGTGGACGCGGCAGTAGTCTGTATCGGCACTAGGATGCAGGCGAGTATCCTGGCAACTTTGCACCTGAAAGATCTTGGCATAAAAAAAGTCCTAGCCAAGGCAACCAGTGAGGAGCACGGACGCATTCTGAGGAAAGTCGGTGCCAACGAGACC
The DNA here is from genome assembly GCA_022340515.1 of Deltaproteobacteria bacterium. Classification (GTDB taxonomy): domain Bacteria; phylum Desulfobacterota; class Syntrophobacteria; order BM002; family BM002; genus BM002. Next base: position 4,644 of record JAJDNT010000181.1, on the reverse strand, counting down.
TTTTTTCCCGAGAAAGACCTGGCCATAGGAGTTGCGAGCAGATTGGACAATCCCAATATGTTGGACTACCTGCCTTTTATTGAGGGTTACAGCATTGTGGAACTTGCTCCTCCCAAGGATTTTGTGGGTAAAAAACTTAGAGAACTAGATCTGATCAATCGTTTTTCTCTGCAGGTATTGGCCGTCAAGGAGATTCTGCCAAAGGGGTTGGTTCTCATACCAAAAGCTGATTTCGTAATAAAAGACAGCGACGCCCTTATCGTCTTGGGCCCTGATGAGACCCTCAAGGAATTACAGGAAAGATAGCTCATATTCAGCTAACAGATCAATATGGTTCCAAGTTCCAGATTCCAAGTCTTTTGACTAATTTTAGGCGCACTTGCAAAACTTTGAACTTGGAACTTGAGACTTTGAACTGAGCGCATTGCTCAATGCGAATCTAGCGGGTGTTAGATTGGACAAGAATTATCTGGCCTGTTTGGAGTAAGTTGGATTGGATTTGGTTTAGAGCCTTGATCCTGGCCACAGTAGTGTTGTAACGCTGGGCAATGAGCCAAAGGGAATCTCCTCTTTTAACCCGGTAGTGGATGGTTGATTCCGGGTCGGAGGGCGGGGTATTACTGGCGAGAATAATCTGCCCGCGAAGGGGTATCTTTAAACGCTGGCCAGCCCTAATGCGACTGGCACTGCGCAAGCCATTAGTGTGCACAATGTGCCTGACGGGCACCCTATATTTCATGGCGATTCCCGAAAGGGTCTCGCCAAATCTTACCCGGTGGACCACGTAAGCCTGTTGAGGTGGTTTCCACTTGGGAATTTCCTCCACATTAGCCAAAAAGATCTCGCTGGTCTCTAGGGGCAATTTTAGCATGAACGGGTAGTTTGGCGTGGCCTGGTAGCGCAAAGAAGGATTGAGTTCATCAATGCTATTTTGCGGTAAATCCAAAGTCCGGGCGATGTCTTTTAGCCTCATCTGTTTGGTGACTTGTACCTTTTCGCTGCTCCAAGGCTCATCTAAATCTAAATCATAAAAACCGTATTTTTCAGGATCCTTGATAATATGAAGTGCTGCGAGAAAGCGGGGCACGTAGCGGGCGGTCTCCAAGGGTAGCCTTGGGTAAAGATCCCAGAAATCATCCAGATAATTTACATGCTGCTGGCGAATCACTCGCAGCACATTGCCTTCCCCACAGTTGTAAGCTGCCAGCACGGTAGTCCAATCGCCGAAAAGATCATGGAGAACCTTGAGGTAAGTAATGGCGGCTTTGGTTGAAAGCTCGGGGTCCATGCGTTCATCCACCCAGCGATCGCGACGGAGATCATAGCGGTAAGCGGTGGAGGCGATGAATTGCCAGAGACCCAGAGCTCTGGCCTTGGAAAGGGCCTTGGTTTTGAAGCCGCTCTCGATTAATGGTAGCCAGGAGAGTTCCACAGGAAGACCAGCCTTCTTCATCTCTTCTACAATGTAGGGCCTGTACCTTCCCGAGAGTTTGTAGGAATCGGTGAAGAACTTTCTTTCAGTTGTCTGAAAACGTTTTATTTCCCTGGCCACATAATGGTTCATGGCCAATGGAATTTCCCGGCTGCGCCCCATTTGCGGGTGGGATCTGGAGGCGTAAATCTCCAAAATTCGTTTGGAGATGAGTAAGCGGAGGTCTTCCTTTTGCTGGGTGATCTCGGGGTCCTCTTCGTTCTGGATGGAGCAGATGATTTGGTAACTCTGATCAAGAGACTCGATTGCTTTGTCCGGTTCCCCACTATTCCATGCCTCTAAAGCTTCCTGGTAATAGTACAGGGCGTCATCTATGCGCTTCTGATCAGTGTATGGCTCCTCTTCAGGGTTGCCCCCTTCCGCCTCCTTGGCAAGCGCATCTGCTGGCGATTCCCCATTTGCCGGACTATCCTCATGGGCAACCGATGAAGTCAGGAGACCAGTCTCCCCGTTGGTGGAATTGGCCAGCTTCTCTTTTCCCGGATATGATGCCTCTTGGTTTGCAGCTGGGGAACTCTCCTGGGGCCTTTGCATAAGGCTAGCTGAAGTGCAGGAGAGGATAAAGAAAAGCAGGCTAAACAGAGCTAAGCAAACACTGCGTGGCATAGGATAAAGACCTCTTCAGCGAGAGTTTTCTTAATGATGGCGCAGGGAATTCGGCCACCAGATGATGCATGATTGATGCCAAATTTCTGGCTGTGCTCGAGTAGGGCTTTGCTCTGAAACAGCGGTCACTTTAGCAAAAATCTTGGGAAAACTCTACCAGAAATACATTTTCTATGTCACAGGCTTGAATGCCGTTTTTTTTCACCATTTGACACTTTTGGACCGGGTAATAGCTAGATAGTTGCGGTTCTAATTTAGGTCGCTAAGCATTAACCTATTAAAAATAAAAGGAAAAATACTAATTTCTTAAATTGGCACGATCTTTTCAAGGGGAAAAAGGTGGGGGAGGCTTATAGGGATTGCCTTGAGAACAGGTAATCCTGTAAATTGCCCAAGGAAAGTTTTCTCTGGAAGGCAGGAGGATTAAATGAGCTCCCCCAATTTTGCCCATAGACGTAAGCACCCGAGAGTCGATGTGGAATGGCCCGTTACAATGATGACCCCTGAAGGGGAGATGGACGGCACTATTGCAAATATAAGTGCCGGTGGTGCCTATATCCGCTGCGGCACCCTATTGTCGAAAAATGACCTCTTCATACTCGCCATTTTGATTCAGGACCGAGAAGAGTGCTGGATAGGTGCGGAGGTAATATGGATAGATATTCCCCTTTCTCCAGATGCAGAACCCATACCCGTTGGCATGGGTATCCGCTTTACTAACATCTCGGCGGAGGATCTCCGGTTTTTGACCGACACAGTTGCTCAATACAGTTAAGCAAGTATAGTCAGAATCTAAGAGAACCGCCTAACATATAATCCGTCTCTCCCAGTTTCGAAGATTTCGGCGAACCGGCCTAAAACCAGAGGTGCCACTTCATATTACATTTTCCCCCAGACCATGTTATAAAAGTTTTCAAAAGTTGATGAAGGGCCCGGAAGTTTGATTAATTGCCTACTACGACAATGTCCGTGGTTTGGTGGTATCAAATTTTGGAATATTCTGGCTATATAAAAGGGAGTATTAGTGTGGGTCGCCTATATGGAGTAATTTTTTTGTCTATTTTGGTATTGCTCTGCGGCTGTTCCTCGAAACAGAGTAAAAGGGCTCGGCAAGTTAAAGAGTCAGGTTTTTTGGGGGATTACTCAAAACTTAAACCGGCTGGGGAGGGGGAAGCCCTGCTGGTCTACAATAATCCTGGGGCAAATTGGGCCGCCTATGACAAGATTTTACTAGCCCCCGTCTCTTATTATGGGGGACCTGATTCCTATCCCAAAGGAGTCACCAGAGCAGATCTGCAAGAACTGGTGAACCGCTTTTACTACATCATCCATAAGAACTTAGCGCAGTACTATCAGATGGTTCGCCAGCCCAGCCCTGGTACCTTGAAGCTTCGAGTGGCCCTCACCTCGGTCAGCGAGTCCTCAGCCACAGTAGATACTATTTCAACGGTGGCACCTTTTATTGTGAATCCCTTGAGGAATGCCGCAGGGACCATATCGGGTGCCTCCCCCTTTGTTGGTGAGGCGAGTGTGGAGGCAGAGATTACCGATGCTTTGACTGGAGAGGTGCTGTTAGCTGGGGTGGAGCGGCGTGTGGGTGCCAGGGGTATGAGGACGACGACGAAAAGATGGACCGACGTTGAGGACATTCTTTGGTACTGGGGGGAAACTATCAGTTATCGACTGTGCAAACTAAGAGGTGGTGAGAACTGCATCCGGCCGGTAAAATAAATCGTCCAGAGTAAAGCTCTCACTTTTCAACAAATTTCCCATCTCTGAATTCACCTTCCAACTCTGTACCATCGGGAAATATCATTCTGCCCTGTCCGTGGGGGATATCGTTTTGCCATTCACCTACGTACTTCCGACCGTCAGGGAAAGTCATGGTCCCCTGTCCATGCCACAGGCCCTTTTTCCATTGCCCCTCGTACTTTGCCCCGTCGGGGAAGAGCCAAATTCCTTGACCGTGGGGCTTGTCATCCTTCCACTGACCTACGTATTGCCCAGCATAAGGATTAATTAGGGTTCCCTGCCCGTGGCGCCTGCTGTCTTGCCATCCACCCTCATACTTTGCCCCTTCAGGGTAGGTCATCTCTCCTTGTCCATTTCTGCAATTCCCTCGGACACAAGTCCCCCTTGCCGCGCAGGCGGTAAAAGAAAAACAAATTGCCAGTAGTAAAAGGACTAATAGATCCCTTTTCACCCCTACCTCTATATTTTGCCCAGTTCTGACCCTTAGCGGCAAGCCTACTTTACAACATATGGGGTAAGACGCAAAAGACTTAGGAGAGAATTTAGCAGGTGAAACTCATTAGAGGTCCATCTCAATTTTTTTCAGGACCTTTTCCAGAGCCCTTCTGGCAGATACTACCCGGGTGGGAACACGCCTGTTAGATCTGAGGACTTTGGCCACTGCGGTAGAGATTAGCCAGCGGTCTTGATCGTTGATGGTGGTGAACTCGAGGCCAACTATAGGTAAGGTGAGCTCGTTATCCACAATATCTGCAGTCGACCAGACCACCTGGGCTTCAACTAACAGATGGCGC
>JAJDNT010000162.1 GCA_022340515.1 Deltaproteobacteria bacterium | reverse complement strand
CCATTGTCTTTTATTTTCAGTCCGTAACTTTTTCTGACCTTCCGTTCAATCTCGGAGCAAATGTCAGGATGTTCCTTCAAAAAAGACTTAACATTCTCGCGACCCTGTCCCATGCGTTCTCCCCCATAGGAATACCAGGCGCCGCTTTTATCAATGATGTTAAGGGCTGTGGCCATGTCTAAAACGTCTCCTTCTCTGGAGATTCCTTGACCGTACATAATATCGAACTCAGCCTCTTTGAAGGGAGGTGCCAACTTGTTTTTAACTACTTTGACCCGGGTTCTGCTGCCAATGACTTCTTGGCCGTCCTTAATGGCGCTAATCCGCCGGATATCCAGGCGTACAGAGGAGTAGAACTTAAGAGCATTGCCACCTGTGGTGGTTTCAGGGTTGCCGAAAAGCACCCCCAGTTTCATCCTTATTTGATTTATAAATATCACTGTGGTCCGAGACTTACTTATGGCAGCGGTAAGTTTACGCAATGCTTGCGACATGAGGCGAGCTTGCAGTCCCATGTGGGCGTCGCCCATTTCCCCTTCGATTTCTGCCCGAGGCACCAGGGCAGCCACGGAGTCAATTACCACCGCGTCAATGGCTCCGCTACGTACCAGGACCTCTGTAATCTCCAGCGCCTGTTCGCCAGTGTCGGGCTGGGAGATGAGGAGATCATCCACGTGGACCCCCAGTTTCCGGGCATAACTAAGATCGAGGGCATGCTCTGCGTCAATAAAGGCAGCGAGTCCTCCGCCTCTTTGGGCTTCGGCCAGAACGTGGAGGGCCATAGTGGTCTTACCCGACGATTCCGGACCGAAAATCTCCACTACCCTGCCCCGGGGTATTCCTCCGAGACCCAAAGCAACATCTAAAGAGAGGGAACCGCTTGGAATCACAGAGATATCGGCCACGGTTGCGTCGCTGCCGAGGCGCATGATGGCTCCCTTACCAAATTGCCTTTCAATCTGGCTCATGGCCAGATCGACAGCCTGTTGTCTTTCCTTTGTAGTAGACATGACTTGTTCCTTATTTTTTCAGCCAGGGTTTGTTGTTTTGAGATGTGCGATGTGAGCTTCAACATTTTACTTGTTATTTAATATCCCACATCTCAGATCTCAGATCGCACATCCAGCACCCCACAACAAATACGCTAACCAAACCAAAACAATCTTACTCTCTGCTGAAGGATTGAGTCGGTGCCGGTGCGGCAAGAGGCATACGGTGCAGTTTCGTGTAGATCGCCCCGGTTGGCCTAAGGTCACTTTTATACAATATTATTTCATCCGCGTCAAAAGAATTGAACTCCGGTAGTTCCAGGGTTGACATAGCTTCGATCAACGCTTGAAGGTGGTGACGGTCCTTAGCTCGTCCAATGGTGAGATGAGGACGAAACCCCCGACCTTCCGGGGCAAAGCCCAACGGTGCCAAGGTCTTTTCGAGAGCAGCTTGGATTTTTGCCAACCGCTCAACCTCGCCCCTCAGTCCCACCCAGATTACCCGGGGCTTACGATGGCTGGGAAATGCTCCCAATCCAGCTGCGCCAAGAGTAATGGGGGGTTCATTCACCACCACCTGAGCGGCAGCGGCACCAATCTCATCCACCTGGGCAGGGAGGATGCTACCCAAGAATTTAAGGGTCAGGTGAATGCTGCCAGGTTTAACCCAGCGCACCCCGGCTCGGCTCTTTTTGAGTTGGTCCTGAATGGCAGCCAGCTTCTCTCTAGTCTCTTGGGGAAGATTAATTGCGATGAAGGATCGGATCATAGCCTATTGTTTCTAAGAGTGTCTTTCCTTCTCATTTTCTGTTTCTAAACACCTTTTAGACGACCATCGATGGCTTAATCACGGTTTCAATATATCCGCAACAGCATAACCAATCTAGTCATTTTTTTGCAGATGGGTATGCAGAACTCAAGGCAGTAATAATCGGGAGTTTCATCAAAAATTTATGTTTCGCGGCTTTGGATAGAGCATCAACGAGTCACAGGAAGGGCAGAGTGAGCTGCGAGGGAAACAGCATCGGAGCAACCGGTGCGAAGCCTCGGCTGTTTGTAAAGACCACCATCTGCATCGGCGCGAGGCCAGGCCAAGCGGCTGAGAGGTAGTTCATTGATGGTAGCGACTATGCTGGTTTACCGAGTAGCTTGCTCTGGCCATATAAGATAGTCATCATAATAGATGGGCAAATCCAAAAGACAGAAGTTCATGAAATATTAGGGCTAGAGGGCAGAGAATTGGCAGATCTAATTGGATTTACCTGCTTCTTGTAAAGCAAGTTCTAGATTAGCACGAGCCTGCATATAGTCCGGCTTTAGACGCACGGCTTCACTAAAATGGGCAATGGCCTCGTTTAGCCTCCCTTGACGTGCCAGGGCAACCCCAAGGTTGTTGTGGGCTTCCGGATAATCAGCTCTGATCATTAGAGCTTTGGAATAGTAAACTTCAGCTTCAGCCAACTTATCTTGTTGAGCCAAAGCATTTCCCAGATTATTGTAGGCCTCCGCATAATCTGGTTTAAGTTGAACCGCGGCCAGGTAGTGATCTATGGCACCGGGGATATCTCCCCGATTGCATAAGGCTACGCCCAAATTATTGTGCAACTCTGGAGAGTTAGGCTTGAGCTGTAAGGCCAAAGAATAATGCTTTATCGCCTCCTCTAATTTGCCTTCATAGGCCAAAACAGCTCCAAGATTTATATGTGCCTCTCCATAGTTCGGGTTGATCTCAAGTGCTTTAGTGTAATGGGAAATAGCCTCTTGAATTTTCCCTTGCTGAGTCAAAACATTTGCCAGGTTATTGTGTATTTGGCTGTTGTTGCTGGTTGCCCGGAGGGTGTGCTCAAAGAGGGTGAGACTATTTTTCCAATGGCTTACCTGGAAAAAAGAACAGACCATCAAAACTGAGAGCAGTGAGGTTGCTGCTAAGATGAGAGCAGGTTTGCTATATTGCCAACTTCCCAGCAAATCTGTAACACCCCAGGCTATAATGACAAAAAGGCCAATTAAGGCTACATAGGTATAACGATCAGCCATGGCCTGTGATCCTACTTGTACCAGCCCAATTACCGGCACTAGAGTTCCAAGATACCAGAGCCAACCTACTGGAAGATATGGATAGCGCCGTCCTGCTCGGATAACCACAATGGATATAACCAACAACAGTAAGCCGGCTCCGGCAGCCTGCCACATGGGTAGGCTTTGCCCCGGATGAGGGTAGAGAACTGCCAGATTCTGCGGCCAGATCATCTTGGTAATATAAAGGAGATAGGAAAGCAGAGCATTGGCGATGCGAATATGGAAGGGATAAATTTCCAAGGCCCCTACCGCTCCCCCACTTCTTTGGACGAGAAAGGTTATCAGACTGGAGACAGCAGCAAGAACAAACAAGGGAGTTTTTTCCAAAAGCAGACCAAGAGCTCGTGTTCTCAGCTTTTTGTGATTTATAGCCGGCTGACTTTGCCCAGGGTGACTAAGATCAGATTGGCAAAGTTGAATGCGCTCGAGAGGCCAGTAGTCCAGCAAAAGCAGGACAAATGGCAGAGTAACTAGCATGGGCTTGGCCATAAGGCCCAAGGTAAAAAAAAGAATTATGAGCAGGTAACGATAAAGTCCAGGACGCTCCACATACCAAATGTAGCTCCAAAGTGTGAGAAACATGAAAAAGGTGCTCAATACGTCCTTGCGCTCGGCCACCCAGGCCACCGATTCCACATGAAGGGGGTGAAGGGCAAATAGTCCGGCGACAAACCCGCTTCTCCACAGAGTCCCGGTCATCCGTTGCAGGATGAGAAACAATAATAATGTGTTTAGTAGGTGAAAAAGTATGCTGGTTAGATGATGCCCTTTGGGGTTTAGGCCAAAAAGTTCACAGTCCAGCATATGTGACAACCAGGTGACGGGATGCCAGTTGGCAGCATGAGTGGAAGTGAAGGCCCAAGTGATGTTGTCCCAACTCAGACCAGTGTTCACATGGCTATTTTCGGTTACGTATTCGTCGTCGTCGAGGCGGATAAAATTGTGATTTCGCACCTGCCAGAAGGTGACAAGAACAGTTAAGCTTAAAAGCAAAATAATGAAAATATTTTTTCTGGTTGAATGCAGGTCTAGTCCTTTTCCACTGGAAACAACTTTGTTTGGAGGAGTTTCATCTTGGCCAATCGAAAAGACAGGGCCGTAAAAAGGCAACCGAAACCGTATTTGACGCTTCGCACGAAGTTAATGGATGAGGCCTCGGCAAAATACTTTGTTGGACAAGTGACTTCGGCTATGGTGTGACCAAACCAGAGAATTTGGGCCAACATTTGATTATCGAAAACGAAATCGTCCGAGTTTGACTCGAGTGGGAGTTGTTCCAAGAGTTCACGAGAAAATGCCCGGTAGCCAGTGTGGTACTCAGATAGTTTGGCTTTCAGCAGCATGTTCTCCACCAGGGTGAGAACCCGATTCGCTACGTATTTCCAAATTGGCATGCCACCTCGTAAAGCATATCCGCCGAGAATTCTTGAACCCAACACACAAGGGTACAGATTATTAGCAATTATGGAAACCATGGCAGGGATAAGTCTTGGAGTGTATTGATAGTCCGGGTGGACCATGATGATAATATCACCACCCTGTTCCAGGGCCAGTTTGTAGCATGTCTTCTGGTTGGCTCCATAGCCTAGATTTTGTGGATGAACATGGACTAGGGTATTGGCGAGCTTTTTAGCAACAGC
>JAJDNT010000155.1 GCA_022340515.1 Deltaproteobacteria bacterium | reverse complement strand
TATTCTGTTGAAAGCTTCCAGTTCCCGCCCTTGCTCATTTATTTGCTCGAGCAGCATCTGGTTGTGCATGGCCAGCCCTAGGTAATCGCATGCTTGCTGCAGGATTACTCTCTGCGAGTCGGTAAAACCTCTTTTTGAATCGCTCCCAACAAAAAGAATACCAGCGTTGACACCTTGAATACGGAAGGGAGCCAGGTAGCATGAATTGATACCCAACTCCCGAAACCATCGGGCTTCCAGGGGGTGAACTGTCGCGGTAACGTCCTTCCGACATATCTCCCTGTTTTCCTCCAGCACCAGCCTGAAGACACTCTGTCTAAGAGGCAAAGTCATACCTCGGCGAAGTGAAATTGGTTCTATGGAGGCAATCTCAAGCAGCCGCAACTGGTCTCGATCGTTTTCACAAAGAGCTAGAAAGGACACGGTTAGAGGTATAAAATTCTCTAATTCCTTGATTAAAAGTTGAAACACCTTTCCTTGCACCAGCCCCCTGTTGCAAATATTGTTAAAGGCCGATAGACACTTGTATTGTGAGGCTTGCGTAGCGACTGCCTCCTGAAGCCTTATATTTTCATAACGGTAGGAGAGAAAAGCGGCTAATGGCAGAACATAGCCTAGATCTGCAGTGGAAAAGGGTAGGTTACCCTCCTTATCCTCGAAACACATGACACCAAAGACATCTCTACTCGTTATCAGGGGCACAACAAGTGCGATTTCTCTGTTATCCATCATCAGCTCATCCGGTTCAATGATCCCTTCCTGCCAAAATGGGGAGGTGAGGAACACCGGACTCCGTTGGATCACCGCATCTTTCGCCTTAGTTTCCCTAAAAGGAACTCTAAATCCCTCGCGATTCTGAGAGCCGGTTTTTGTATCCACCTCACAAGCTACTGTAAAGTGATGTCGACGGCTTTCATCCAGCAGTAATAACCACCCCCGTCCGGCATCAATTCCTTGGCAAGCCTTTTGTAGACCCAACTTCAATACAAGCTTGGTATTCGCATTAGCAACGCTAAACTCTATTAATTCTCCAAGGGAGCGGAGTTGCCCTGCACGTGATTCGAGTGCTTGGTTATTTTTCTCTAACCTGTCGATCAACTGGTGAAAGGAGAAAACAATCCGACTTAGCTCGCTTCCTTGTTTTTCCCCAGAGTCCCGCGGCATGTCGGCAAGGAACTGTTCCAAGTCTTCCGAAATACAGCGGATTCTATCTGAATGGGAGCGAAGGATGAAAAAGCCTAGATAGGAAAAAACAAGGATGGAGAGAAAGTAGTAACTTATTTGACGGTCAGCGAAAAAGTCATATTTGAAGGCAAAATTAATAAAGCCGAGGCTTGGAAGAACAAAGAGGAGACCGAAAGCCATAACCAGGCCGTAATAAACCCTTTGTTCGCCCAAGCCCATGGCCTTAGCGAAGTGGCTGAAAAAAAGGCTAGCCCTCATTCTCCACGCGCTGACCATATTTTCTTTATAGTCCTCTGTTACCACTAAATGAGTATCCAAATATTCAAATAAAACTACTAGAAATCTTGCTCTTCTGGCGGGTGGACATTGATTATTTCTGTGACTGCAAGATTGCTTATTTCTCGCAGGCCTCTCTGCTGTAATGTCTCAGGGCTGAGCAACTCCCTTACTTGAGAATAGATACCCGGGCTGATGAAGCGTTCTTTGCCGGTTCCGAGTCGAACCCCGAATTCAACTCGCTGACGGTCTGCTGGCGACATGTTTTCAATCACTTTCTTGCTAACCCAGATAGAGCCACCCTCAGCAAACTCACTGAGCTTAATTGTCTCTATTAGGCTCTCACCCATAACGGTGAAATCGAAAGCAAGTGATGACGGTATAGTTCCCAGCCACTCCTCACCACAGTGAATGGACATATTCATCTGCAAGGTGTTTTTCCATACCTTTTTGTACTTCCAGCGCTTGTCGAGAGTAGCGATAATTTCCTTGAGGGCTTGAGCACATTGTACGGCTGAGTGCAGGTATTCCCTGGGTGAATCAGGGGCTGAAAGAAAAAAACACACCACGCCTTCTGGAATTGAACGGCCTGGAGTACCGCCGTGATTTTTAAAGCATTGGTGGGAAGCTAAAATGATTTGGTTTATTAAGTCAAAATACTCGTGTGGGGGCAGGGCGGTGCGAAGATGAAGACTCGACTCTAAGCGGCCAGCCAGAATGCAAAGCGATGTGAGGGAGGGAATTCTCTGTGACAGCAGAGCTTTGACCAGTTTTTCCCTTCCCATAAGAAGGTTCAAGATCTGGTCCAACTGCATGTTCACCGGGGTATATAGCAGTAACGTACCTTCACGAAAGTCGCTGGAAAAAACAGTGTGTCTACTACTTTTGCCCTTATGGGGCCTTAACACCAGGTTCTGCTGGGTAATAGGTCGCTCCTGCAATGCTTCAGCTCCACGCCACAATTCCTTCAACTCATCCAGTGGGCAAGTATCTACTTGGCGACAGATCTGTTCGACTCGTTCCTCAGACAAATCCCTTTTAGCCAGACGCAAATGCAGGGTAAGGATTTCTTTCCAGTTTTTGAATCTTCCTAACAAACCTTTCTCCAGAAAAAGTCTCAAGATGTTCCGGTTAGCTGAGCTAGGAATTTCACGAACCGACTCCTGAAAAAATACCTTCTCGGCACTCTGGTTAATCCAAATAATCTCCCAACTCGAGTTCACCAAAATAGCAGGAAAAACAATCTGCTCGATCGATTGATAAGTGAAATCAAGAACGACCTCTCGCGGCCTTTCTTCTTCCTCGCCAGGTTCCTTTTCCGTAAAGCGCATAGCAATTTCTGCCATTCGCATTCCTGAAACTTTCATTTCCTGGATCTTCTCAATCCGCTCCACCACCCACTGGGGGAAATAACCTATTTTCGTCGGGCCACCAGGTTCTTCCGGTCTCCGTACTGAAGGAGCGGGAATGAGATTCAAGGAAATGTAATTATTCAGTGTAGCTCTGGATATACCTGTCTTAGCCATGAGCTCTTTACTGGAAATGGCGCTACTGTCTAAATTGGAACCCAAGAATTATCCTTGATCGAGTGCGGTTATGAAGTATGATCGGTGATTTAGACAGTACAAATTTATTGTATAAATGTCAAGAAAAAAATTTAAAAAAATAAAAATAAAATTAAAACTGTAATAATCTCAATAAGATAGACTGTCTAAGACAGACAGAATTTTAAACCTATATCATTATAAATACTCTCTCTCAAAACTACTTCTGTCTATTTCTGTACTAGACAGTTGAAAATAGTGTAATATCAAGTTAGTATATTACTTATTTACCATTTAGTTACTGGTACTGTTTAATACATGCATCGGTGCAATTATACAGTACAACATATCCCCATTCAAATTCTTTCCCCTACAATGCTGCGGTCGTATTTCCTTGACAGACATTTTTACCCTAATACTATGTGAGTAATAATGAGCTCCTCGGATGGCGCTATGAATAATTCCTACGACATTCACTCCACCAATGTTACTAGTTCTATTGAGAACCTTATTCGGGGTTCCCAAATCATTTCTGCTCTGGTGAATATTGCCCATAATCAGAATTATGAACTCTATTTGGTGGGCGGTTTCCTCAGGGACACCTTACTTGGTAGGAGCTGTAAGGACGTAGACTTCGTCAGTAGCCGATCTGCTGAACTGTCAAAGTTAGTGGCGAGGCAGACCGGTAGTAAAGCGGTACTGATAGATCGGAAGTTTGGAACAGTTCGACTTATTCCTCTTGTTGGTGCGGATATTTTAGGAGAGGACTTCGTGGTTGACCTTTCCCCCATGAGAGGTTCATCAATCCTGGATGATCTATGTCAGCGTGATTTCACTATAAATTCACTCGCCTTAGATATCTCCTCCTGGTGGACAGAGAGAAAAACCCATCTCTTGGATCCTTTAGGTGGGATTGCGGATCTGGAAGAAAGTAGATTGCGTTCCTGCTCACAGCGTTCACTTTCTGATGATCCGCTCCGCATTTTAAGAGCGTACCGTTTAGTGTCAGCTTACGGCCTTATCCTCGATGCTCAGATCCGGAAAAAAATACTCCAAGAGCGTCACGGTTTAAATGAGGTAGCGGTGGAGCGTATCAGGGATGAACTGATGTTAATTTTTGAGGCAACAAGTTCTGGATCAATTCTTAGAATGCTGGATGAAGACGGCATATTGACTTTGCTCCTGCCGGAGTGCGTGGACATGCGGAACTTACCGCAAAATGATTCTCAACTTCCGGACGTTTGGCAGCACAGCCTCTCAACCCTGGAGGCATTGGAGTTCTTTTTATTGAACATCGAGGAGTTGCTTGGAAAATATGGAGTCGAGGCGGTGGCTATTATCACCCAAGAGCTTGCCGGCAAAAGATCCCGGCAAATTGCACTCAAATTAGGTGTTTTGCTCCATGAAATGGGCAAGCCCCAGCGGAAATCCGTGGGCAGAAACGGTGCCTTCCACTTTTACGGCCACCAAGTTGCAGGGTCAAAATTGGCTGTTTCCCTTTGCTCCCGTCTATGCTTGAGTAACAAAGAAATAAACTTCGTCAGCCAGCTTGTACGCCAGCATATGCGTCCACAACATCTCTTCAACCAAACTCACCCTTCAGCACGAGCCCTGTCGCTTTTTTTTAAACTAGGGCCTGAGATCTTTTGGCCCCTCCTTCTTCTTTTTGCTGCAGACTATATGGCATCTCAAAAATCCACTACAGGTGAAGTCGATCTTCAACCATTACGACAGCGAATAATAGGCTGGCTAGATTTTTACTACGAGCAACTCAAACCTAGAGAGATGGAACCCTCTATAGTAAGTGGCCACGATATTATGAAATATTTGCATCTTTCTCCCGGCCCCATGGTGGGAAAACTTCTCAAGACTCTCACCGAACTGCAGTGGGAGGGGCGCATAAGTACTCGGAAGGAAGCACTTCATCAGGCCGCTCGATTGTTAAAAGACTGGACTAATTGGAGCGAGGAGACATAGGCCACGGGAAACTACTCCACAACGCGCATGATTCGCGCCATTTATTGGCAGGATTCCTGTTTAGTGTGCACCATATCTTCATGCAGGCTCTCTCGGGGCTGAGAGAGTGAAGATCGGTTGCTCAGATGCTCGTTGTTTCGTAGGTTCCCCTTTTGTCCTTTGCTATGTCTATTTAAATATTTTCGGGGAAATTCCTCTAACTCATTTGCCTTGACGGTTCACGGTTTTTTGGCTACACTTGCCACTATTGCTTTAAATAATTAATAATATGAAGATGTTACCCAACTCAATAAGGAACCATATCCGACGAGGTGAGCTCAAACTGGCCAAATCTATTCTGCGCTGGAAATTAGAGAAAGAAGGCTCCCCTCCATTGGAAAACAGCGATCTCGATGCCGCAGCCTCACGCCTCCTAGATGAGGCCCGAGAGATTGCCAAAAAAAGAGGTATGAATCTTCTAGACATCCTCAAAGAAGAAGCGAGGCGGTTGTTCAACTCAAAATCACCTTAATCCTTTAGTACTCAACTGGAGATGGAATGCTCTCTGCAGAATTTTTTTTTGATCTAAAAAATTGGGCCCACAGGGAACTCTTCGCTGAGGCTGAACCAGTCTGGCTGGCCTTAACTCGACTTAAAGCCTATATTTCCCAGGTATTGATGCCAAATTTGCAAGGATTTGGACATCCTGGCCCGGTGTTGGAGAAAACAGTGGTTTTGCATCAGGGGAATGTCCTGACCTCTGACTTTGATTTGCGCTCAGGTGACGTTAGCAAAGGTAAATTTCAGGTGATCTGCGATGGAGAGGTCCTCAAGGGAGCCAGTGTCTTGTATGCAGGTGCATGCCTCATGGACGACGATATCTTC
>JAJDNT010000154.1 GCA_022340515.1 Deltaproteobacteria bacterium | reverse complement strand
TGATGAAATCCAAGTCGTGGTGAGACTGGAGAGAAATCCACCTGGATTGAACCACATCTCATTCAAAATGAGGAAGGAAAATGTCTGATACACCTGTGCAAGAATTGGCCCTTGAAGCATCCTCCCAGGAAGGAGGCTTGTCGCCTCTACTGGCGAGAATTAATTGGAAGCGCCTCTTTTTTATTATCTTGGGAGTGACCCTGTTTACTATCGTCTACTACTCACCCCCGTGGCCCGATGCGGTTGATCCCGTGGGTGAACATTTCGCCCTAAGCAAAGAAGCCAAGGGTGCCCTGGCCGTGTTTTTGTTGGCTGGCGTTTGGTGGGTGTTTGAGGTGGTTCCCATCGGCATCACCTCCATTGCCATCGGGGTGATGCAGGCAATGTTTCTCATCCGACCGGCCAAAGACGCCTTCAAGGATTTCATGGATCCTTCGGTGTGGTTTATTTTTGGCTCGATTGTGATTGGTATGGTTTTCACAAAAACCGGCCTCACAAGACGCCTCGCCTATAAAATGCTCTCCATTGTAGGTGAGAAAACCAGCATGATTTATCTCGGCTGCTTTGTGGTAACCGCAGCCCTCACCCACGTCATGGCTCACACTGCGGTGGCAGCCACAGTCTACCCGCTTTTGCTCACCATCTATTCACTCTATGGGGAAGGGGAGCGACCCACAAAGTTCGGAAAAGGACTCTTTATCGGCATGGCCTACGTGGCTGGGGCGGGCAGCATCATTACCCTCTTGGGCGCAGCCAGAGGTGCGGTTGCCATAGGTTTTTTCAGGGGCATTGCCGGCAGGGAAATCACCTTTTTTGAGCTCAGCTACTATATGTTTCCCATAGGCTGGCTAATGGTATTAGCGCTCTGGGTGTTTTTTATGATCTTTTTCAAACCGGAAAAAAAGACCATCCCCGGCCTGCGGGAGAAGGCAAAAGCGCTCCAGGCTGAAATGGGTCGCATTACCGGCAGGGAAATCTTGACTGTTTTAATCGTTATCGGTGCAATCATATTTCTGTCGCTGCAATCTTTTCTTCCAGGGCTGAAGCCTTATAACAAGTCCGCGGTCATCCTCATTGCCACCATCCTTTTTTATCTAACCAGAATTCTAGATCTAAGAGATTTAGAAGAAATCCCCTGGAACATTATCCTCCTTTTCGGCGGTGCTATGTCCATCGGCTTTTGCTTATGGGAAACAGGGGCGGCCAAGTGGCTGGCGGTAAACTGGCTGGTAATGTTCCAGAAGGCAAACTGGTTTATTTTTGTCTTGAGTATTGCCTTCTTCGTAATGGTTATGACCAATTTCATCATGAACGTGGCGGCTATTGCCATATCGCTGCCGGTGGCACTGGTCATCGCCCCGTACCTGGGGGTTGCCCCCGAGGTTGTTTTATTTGCCTCCCTGGTCACCGCCGGCATGCCCTTCCTGCTCTTGGTGGGAGCGGCGCCCAATGCTATTGCCTATGATTCCAAGCAGTTTACCACGGGTGAGTTCTTTCTCTATGGTATTCCGGCCAGTGTTCTCCTCATGGTTCTGGTCGGGGTGGCTGCCTTGGTCATCTGGCCTTTGCTGGGGATGCCTGTGGTAATACCTAAGTAACTAGAAAGGGAGCCAGGGGAAAGTGTATCGCTAGAGATGGGTAGATGATATACAATCCGTCAAAAATAAATGCGTAGGTTAAATGCAATAATGATTATCCGTAGGGGTGGGCTTTATGCCCACCCGATGGACGGTGTTCGGCTGGCTTGTGGGCGGGAATAAATCCCGCCCCTACACTTTGATTCGACAGAGATGCACAATCGCAAAAAGTTGCACCTAGAAGTCAGATAAAGAGAATTGTGGTCCATGGCAGATAGGAAAATAACAGGTCCACACTACTACAGAACGCTCAAGAGAAACATGCTGCTGATCATGATTCTGGTTTCTTTTGCGCCCCTGCTGCTCATTGCCGGAATTATCCTCTACCAGTTCCAAGTATCCTACCAAGAAAAGGTCATTGCCCACCTGGAGGAGGTGGTGGAGAAACACAGGCAGAATATCGACGGTTTTCTCGATGAGAAATTGGCCGATATTAGGGTGATGACCAGAACCTTTGGCCTGGAACAGTTGCGTGACGAGTCCTTTCTTCAGGGAAAACTGGCAATCCTCCAGGAAGAACACGGTGGGGTGTTCGTCGATCTGGGTTTAGTTAATGGGGAAGGGATCCAGGTCGCTTACGCCGGGGCCTTCAAGCTGGCTCGGGTCAACTATTCTGAGGCGGACTGGTTCAAAAAGGCTCTGAAAAGTGAGCAGTTTATCAGCGATGTATTTCTGGGCCTTAGAGGACTGCCCCATTTCATTGTGGCAGTCAAGAAGAAATGGCAGGGCGAAACCTGGATTTTGCGGTCCACTATTGATTTCGTTGCTTTCAATTCTTTGGTGGAGAATCTCCGCATTGGCAAGACCGGCCTTGCTTTTATTATCAACCACGAGGGAGAATTTCAGACCAACGCCCCCCTGGCGGCCAGGACCAGCAGCAGGGCGCACGTGGAACTGCTGCTCAAAAGCTTTAGCCAAGGTTTGCCCCCTGAGGAGCAAGTTCATCTAGAGGGGACGGAGCGGGTTCGAAAGAAGAAAAATGACTGGCAACCGGTGACTGTAATCGAGCGTGATCCCCAACGAGGTGGCAAGTACATTAGTGTCAGCACTCCTCTGAAAAAGGGGGAGTGGCTGCTGGTCTACCAGCAGGATGCCACGGATGCCTTCGCCGACCTATACCGCGCTCAAAAGGTGGCCCTTGTCATTTTCCTTCTCGGCGGTCTGGGCATCGTAAGCATGGCTTTCATTCTGTCTGATAGAATTATCAAGCGCGTAGTCCGGGGGGACCGGGAAAAAGAAATGATGAACGAGCAGATTATCGAAGCGGGCAAACTGGCCTCGGTGGGGGAGTTGGCGGCCGGCATCGCCCACGAAATCAACAACCCGGTGGCAATAATGGTGGAGGAGGCAGGCTGGATTGAGGATTTACTGGAAGAAGACGGCAGTTGTGAAGATCCAGCCGAGGTGAGCAGAGCTCTCAAACAGATCAAGAACCAAGGGGCACGTTGCAAACAGATAACTCACAAGCTTTTGAGCTTTGCCCGGAAGACAGATCCTGAACTTCGTAAAGTACAGTTGAACGAGCTGATAGAGGAGGTGGTTGCCCTTTCCGAGCAGCGGATAAAGTACAGCAACGTGAAACTCAACTTAAACCTGGCTCAACACTTGCCGGAGGTCTATGTTTCACCAGCGGAGTTTGAACAGGTATTGCTTAATCTGGTCAATAACGCTCTGGACGCCATGACCTCTGAGGGCGGAATTCTCGAAATTACTACCCGAGTTGACGGTGGTCATGTGGTGGTGGACGTTGCCGATACCGGGCAAGGCATCCCCAAAGCAAATCTTGGCAGGATCTTCGACCCCTTCTTCACCACCAAGCCGGTAGGCAAGGGTACCGGTTTGGGTCTTTCCATCTGCTATGGCATCATTAAAAAGATGGATGGAGAAATAAGCGTGAACAGTGCTGTGGGTTTGGGAACCACCTTTCATGTCAGGTTACCGCTGACACCAGAGGATGCGGCCAAGGGCGAACTCATCCACCAGAACCTGGCAATGCACTTGGGTGGGGGTGGCTCAGCCTAGCCTATGGCTTTTTTGCTTGTATTTTATCCACCATACTCCATAATTGCTCAATGGGCCATGGCCTAGGGGGAATGAAGCAAAAGGTAATACAATTAAACCGTGGTATTGAAACGACTCAGCTTACGGAGCAGAATCATTTTGATTCTGGCTGCCTTGATCGCGACTTCCTTGGGCGGCAGCCTGGTCTCCATGTGGTATGCTTACCGGATGGACCGCCTCTTCACCTCGGTCCTTGATACTGCCGTCATGGGGCTGCAGGCGGCGGAAGAGCTGGAGACGGCCCTGGTCAGGCAAAAGGGTCTGACCACCTATTATTTTCTCGATGGCAACCCTGATTGGCTCAACCAAATAGAGCAACTTAATGAGTCCTTCAATACCTGGCTAATGAAGGCCCGCAGTTCGGTCCAGTCAGATAATCAAAGAAGCATCCTCAATCAAATCGAATCGGAGTATATCCATTATACCTATGCCCGAGACGGGGTCATCGAGCTTTACAAGGCCGGCAAGCGGGAAGCCGGAGCCGAGCGCCACTGGGAGGTAAGGAAGCAGTTTTTCGCCATTCAGGGTCTCTGTGATCAATACAAGGAGATTCACCGGGAACAAATCAGGCAAGCCCGGATCCAGAGTCGTGCTCAGACAAAAATGATAAACGGCATGACCCTAATGGCTCTGCCAAGCGTCCTGGTTTTGGTCATGCTGCTGGCTTATATCCTGCTGAATCAGATCCTGAAACCAATCAAAATACTATCCATGGAAGAGGGTGGAGTTGAGATCAACAGCCCCCTGCCCAGGGAGATGACTGCCTTACGTCAGAGGGTCCACAGTCTCATGGAGAACGTAGATCAGACACAGTCTGAACTCCAACAGAGCCGGGAGCACCTTCTCCAGGCGGAGAAACTGGCCATGGTGGGAAAACTGGCCGCGGGAGTGGCTCATACCATCCGTAACCCGCTGACTTCCGTGAACATGAGGCTTTTCTCCCTGGAACGGTCGCTGAAACTTTCTCAAACCCAGCAAGAAGATTTCGAGGTGATCTCGGAGGAAGTGCGTCACATTGATACTATCGTGCAAAACTTTCTCGAGTTTGCCCGCCCACCCAAGCTAAAAATCCAGAGCATCAGTCCTTCCGAGGTAGTAGACATGGCACTGCAGCTCCTTCGACATCGGTTGGAGTCCTACGGGGTTCAGGTGGAGCTTGAGCGGCAATACCTTCTGCCCAAGGTAGAGGCAGATCCCGAGCAGTTAAAAGAGGTCTTGATTAATCTGCTGGTCAACGCATGTGAGGCCATGGGCGAAGGCGGCTTGATTGTCATTCGTGAGGAAGAAGGCGTGGCTGAGCCTTTGGGCCGGGTGGTGGTAATTCGGGTAAAAGACAATGGTCCTGGTATGCCAAAATCAGTTCGTGATAAGGTATTTCAGCCCTTTTTTAGCACCAAGGAAGAGGGGACGGGCTTGGGACTCAGCATCGCCTACCGCATCGTAGAGGAACACGGAGGTTGGCTATCGCTGAAATCCAAGGAGGGTGAAGGGGCAACTTTTACCATTACCCTGCCGTGCCGGGAGGATGCAGTTTGGGCAAGGTCCTAATTGTTGATGACGATCCTCAATTGAGGCAGAGCTTTGAGAAGCTTCTCACTGAGGAGGGGCATACGGTGCAGACAGCGGCCAATGGCGAATCAGGTCTGGCCATGGTGCGAGAATCTTCTCCTGATTTAGTGGTCATGGATGTGCGGTTGCCGGGAATCAATGGTCTGGAAGCTACGAGGGCCATGCGCAAAGTAGATCCCAAACTGCCGATAATAATAATGACCGCCTATGGAACTACTGAAACGGCTATAGAGGCCACCAAGGAAGGCGCTTTCGACTACGTGCTCAAACCCTTCAATATTCCCGATATCCTTGCCCTGGTAGGGGATGCCTTGGAGGCCGGTCGCCTTATGCACTCCCGGGTAGAGATGGACACAGTTCCGGACAAACCGTCCGCGGATGCCATCATCGGCCGGAGCAAACCAATGCAGGAGATCTACAAGGGCATAGGGAGGGTTGCTTCCACCGATGCCACCGTATTGATTAGGGGTGAATCCGGGACGGGCAAGGAGTTGGTGGCACGAGCAATATATCAACACAGCAAAAGGTCACATAGACCATTTTTGGTGATCAATTGCGTGGCCATTCCCGAGACCCTCCTTGAGAGCGAGCTTTTCGGTTACGAAAGGGGCGCCTTTACCGGAGCGGTGAGTCGCCGTCTGGGAAAAATTCAGCAAGCCAATGGCGGCACAATTCTTCTGGATGAAATAGGGGATATGCCTCTCAACATCCAGGCCAAGATACTTAGGTTGCTTCAGGAAAAAAGTATTGAAAGACTAGGTGGACGGGAGCCTATTCCAGTTGATGTCCGGATCATCGCCGCAACCAACAGAGACCTCGAAGCTGCCATGGCAGCAGGAAGCTTTAGGGAAGATCTCTACTACCGTCTCAAAGTGGTCACTCTCTGGCTACCCCCTCTGCGCGAGAGGGCTGAAGACATTGACCTTTTGACCGAATACTTCCTCAAACGCTTGTCGAATGAAATGAAAATGGACAATCCGGGTATCATCCCGGAAGCCAAGACTCTGTTAAGGGGCTATCCCTGGTCAGGAAACGTCCGGGAGTTAGCGAACACAGTGCAAAAGGTGTTGATTTTCAATCGAGGGACTCCAATCGCTGCGGAAGATTTGACTCGAGTCATGGAGGAAGGCAGCGAGATCAAGAGCGTAGATGAAGAATCAGTGAGTGAATCCCTCCGACAGTATTTTAGACAAAAGCTGGCCAAGGGCCATGGTGAAGGTCTTTTTGACTCCATGATGGATGATACTGCCAGCATTCTCATTAGCGAAGCCCTCAACCTGACCGGCGGCAATCGATCTCGTGCCGCCAAGCTCCTGGGTCTCTCCCGCCCCACCCTGCAAGCAAAGATAGAGAAATACCGGCTCAAGATTGAGACTTCGGTTAGCAGCTCGTCGTAAATACTCTCTCTGCCAGTTGTCTGTTGTCCGTAGTCCGTTGCAGGTATAGGCATAGAGCATAGAGTAAAAACCAATTTCGGATTTGGAATTTCGAATTGCGAATTGCAAAACGCGAAAAATGAAATTTTTGCTTCCGTCGTCTGTCCTCTGACTTCGGACTTCTGACTTCTTAGTCGATGCCCCATGCCTCTCAATCAACGGACAACTTACCACAGACCACTGACACCTACTTTTTACACCTTGTAAAAAACCCCGGCACACCCTATGTGAATTCGTCTTTTATTCCTTCCGGTATTATCTGTTAAATCAATAGATTAACCCTTGCTTTATCTGTGGCATGCCCGTTGCTCTCCTATTTTTATCTAAAGGGGAGGCGCTTCTAGGGAGTCGCTTTATCCTGCGTTGTTAGGTCACTCTTAAGATCATTAGCGGAAGCCATGGAAACAATCAGTGGAGGGTTTACCATGAAGTCCCCCGTGGTTTTGCTAGCCGATGATGAAGTAGGCTTTGTGGAAACCCTGAGCAAGCGTCTGCGCAAGAGAGATCTTTCCGTTGTAACTGCCCACAGTGGCCAGGAAGCCTTGGAAAATCTTGGGACAAATAGCAGCATCGATGTTGTTGTCCTGGACATCAAGATGCCTGGCATGGACGGCATAGTAACCCTGAACGCAATCAAGAGATTACACCCATTGGTGGAGGTTATCTTGCTTACCGGCCACGCCACGGTTGAATCCGCCATCGAAGGCATGAAGCTGGGCGCTTTTGACTACCTGAGGAAGCCGGTGGATTTCGAGCTACTGCTGAGCAAAATAAATGCAGTCCAAGAAAAGACGGTGCGGACCGACAGATTGGTCAGCCTTGGCAGGCTGGCTGCTACCGTTGCTCACGAAATCAACAATCCTCTTTCGGTGGTGCTCACCTATATCAAACTGATAGTTAAATTGATTGAGCGCGATCGTTTCACTCCGGAACGACTGGCGGAGGTCAGACAGTACCTGACCTACATGGAACAGGAGACCAGTCGCTGTGGTGAGATCGCCAAGAACCTTCTTTCCTTTGCCCGGCAGTCAAAGAGTGAAATAGTCCCCGAATCCATTGTGGATATAATTCACAGGACTCTGTTGCTGGTCTCCTATGATTTCAAACATCGGAACGTCCAATTGCTGAAGGAGCTCGCGGATGAGCTTCCTTTGATCCTGTGTGATGCCAATCAGATTCAACAGGCTCTTCTCAACCTTCTTCAAAACGCAGCCGAAGCCATGAGCGAAGGGGGGACCATCACCGTGGAGGCACAGCGCTCATCAGATGCTGGTTTTGTGGAGGTGGTCATCACCGATACCGGTTGTGGCATTCCCGCTGCCCGGCAGAATGACGTTTTTGAAGCTTTCTTCACCACCAAAGAAAAGGGCAAAGGAGTGGGTTTGGGATTGGCTGTGGTAAAGTCAATTATCACCAGACACCAGGGGTTCATTGAAGTTGAAAGCCCTGTGACAAAAAAGAAAAGCAACCCTGGTACTCGTTTTCGCATTCGCTTGCCAATAGCAAGACAAGGGGGCACCAGTGTGGCTGCCGCTGAGGCCGAAAGGGCATAGCGCTAAGTTCCGAGTTCCAAGTTCCGAGTTTGAAAATGTGGCCTCAGATTAGTAAAAAACCTTGGGACTTTTTCAAGCTGCCTAATGCAACTTGTTCTCTGATC
>JAJDNT010000153.1 GCA_022340515.1 Deltaproteobacteria bacterium | reverse complement strand
CATCTGAGCCACCGGCTCTATGAACCGCAGAATGTCGAACAAGGAATTTCAAATATCGAAGTGATCATTTCATCATTCTGCGGTTTTTTGTTCTGCGGTTCGATATTCAGTACTTCTGTCCTCTGTCGTCTGACCTCTGACTTCTGACCTCCGATCTCTGTCTTTTTACCCTATGCCCTATGCCCCATGCTCCATGCGCAATTCCCTTGCAATCCCCCACCCCCTGGTTTATCTTATCCTGAAGTCAATCCCGAGTCTCCGCTGTCCAGATAAGGCAAGAGTGTGACTCAGTTTTTGTGAAGGGGGTGAGCTGCCGCAATCAAGGCGTAATTAGAGTATGGCCCGACAAATGCTAATCAATGCCGACGAACCCGAGGAATATCGTCTAGCAATTGTCTCAGGAAAAGAGCTAGAGGAATTCTACCTTGAGACCACCACCCGTGAAAACACCGTGGGCAACATTTACAAGGGTGTAGTCGAAAATATTCAAGCCAGCCTCCAGGCTGCCTTCGTAAACCTCGGTGGCGAAAAAAACGGCTTTCTTCAGGTGCATGAAATTCATCCTGATTATTATCAACAAGAGCCCCCTGCCGAAGGCACCCGTGCTCGTATCCAAGATGTCCTTCGCCCGGGCCAGGAACTCATGGTACAGGTAGTCAAAGAAGCTACACCCACCAAAGGAGCCTTTCTCACCACCTATATTTCTCTTCCGGGCCGTTACCTTGTCCTGATGCCGGGTAGTAAACACGGAGGCATTTCCCGAAGAATCGAGGACGAAGAACAGCGTCAGCGGCTGCGAAAGATAATCAGCCAACTCAAGGTGCCCGAGGGTATCCATCTCATCGTGCGCACCGCTGGCGAGAACCGAACTAAGCGCGAGTTGTCCAAGGATTTCGGCTATCTTCTTCGCCTTTGGAATAATATTAAGGACAGGGCCCAGGAGGTAAAACCTCCAGCCCTCCTTTATCAGGAAAGGGATCTTACTATTCGAGCAATCAGAGATTATTTCACCACCGGGATTAAGAAGATTCTAGTTGATAACAAGGAAGTCTATAAACGGGTTAAGGACTTTATGGCTGTGGTTTCCCCTCGCCACCGCTGGCTGGTTAAACCCTACAAGGAAAAGCGGCCTATTTTTGCCGAATATCAACTAGAAAACCAGATTGAGACTATCTTTAGCAACAGGGTTCCCCTGAAATCCGGGGGCTCCCTCCTGATAGACATTACCGAAGCCCTGGTAGCCGTGGACGTCAACTCCGGTAGATACAGCCGCGAGAGTGAGATGGAAGAAACAGCATTTAAGACTAATATGGAGGCTGCGGTAGAAGTGCCACGACAGTTAAGGCTCCGCGACCTGGGGGGCCTGATAGTCATTGATTTCATCGACATGAAAGATCGCAAGCACATTCGCCAGGTGGAGAGGATACTAAGGGAAGAATTTAAGAAAGATCGGGCCAGAACAGAAATGGGACGAATAAGCAAGTTTGGTCTGCTGGAAGCATCACGTCAGAGGCTTCGCCCTTCACTGCAATCCAGTTCTTACGTGTCTTGCAGCCGCTGCGGTGGCGCCGGGGTGGTTCGCTCCACTGAAGCAACCGCACTTTCCTATCTGCGTAAAATCTGGCTTGAACTCAGCCTCGGTGAAGTAAATCAGGTTCAAGGCTATTTTTCCACTGAAGTAGCCGATTATCTACTAAACAAGAAACGAGCTGAAATTCTGAAACTGGAGAGCCGATATTCGGCAAACATTCATATTGAGGGGAGCCATGAAATAACCCCCGGACAGGGAAGATTGGAATTTTCCCGCGATGAAGTGGGAGGTTAAACTATAACAGTCCGCCTCACTGAGGCCACTATCTCATCGGGATCATCCAACAACTGCAGTAGGTCCATATCATCGGGCGATATCTTGCCTGTCCCTAGCAGTCGCTCACGCAGCCAGCTTAGCAAACCTGTCCAATAATCATTGCCTACCAAAATTACTGGAAAGGGCTTGATACGATCCGTCTGGATAAGGGTTATTGCCTCGAACATTTCGTCTAGAGTGCCGAAGCCGCCGGGGAAAACCACATAGGCTTGAGCATATTTTACAAACATCACCTTGCGGATAAAAAAATACTTGAAGTCCAAAACTACGTTGGCGTAGGTATTGGGCTTCTGCTCCCTGGGAAGCTGGATGTTCAGACCCACAGATTGAGCACCACCTTCCACCGCACCCCGGTTAGCCGCCTCCATCAGGCCAGGACCGCCGCCGGTAATCACATTAAAACCATCTTCCGCAAATAGCCGGGCAACAGTCCTGGCTTTTTCGTAGAGTGGATCTCCCGGTCCAACTCGAGAAGAACCGAAAATGGACACTGCTGGATAGATTTCTGCCATTGTCTCGAATCCATCCACAAATTCGGCCATAATGCGAAATAGTCGCCAACTTTCTTTAATGGTAAAATCATCTATGACGTAGCGTGTTTCAATCATTCTTTACTCCCATATTGGGGTTGCTTATGGGGGAATATGTTTGCCCTCCCTAAAAATACCAAAAAAGCAAGATATCTCAAAGTCTTCTTCAATCTTCGTGCCACGTTTGTCCAGCAGTCAGTAATCAGTAGCCAGTAGTTAAATAAAGTCTATTTTTATTATTTTTCTCCTGAATTCTGGCTTCTGGATTCCTACCCTATGCTCTATACTCCATGCCCCGTGCCCCATGCTCTAGGCCCAAATAAAAAAAGCGGGGATAATCCCGCTAGCATGCATAAGACCAACCTGTTGTTTCCTGGGATTCTGTCCCCAGGTCTTCCGCTTATGCCATCTGGGAAACCTTCTGAAGGTAGTCCTCCACCAGCCGCTCCTGGTCGCTGCTGGTAATTGTCTGCTGCACACGTTCTTTCGCAAGTTGGAGTGCAGTATTCACCACTTCGACCCTCAGTTGTCTCCTGGCCTCCCTGACCACCATCTCACCTTCTACCCTTGCCTTCGCCAATATGTGCTCCGCAGTATTCTGAGCATTTTTAATGATGCGCGCCCTCTCCCTTTCACCCTGCTCGCCGATTGTCTCTATTATTTTCTTGATCTCTTTGTCCAAAAATTCAAAACGTTGTTCACTCTCTTCCAGTTGCCTTTCTGCCTCGCGGTAAGCCTGTTCGGCCCCCTCGATCTGCTCGCGAATCAAGCGACTGCGTTCTTGGAAAAAGCGCATCAAAGGCTGGCGCAGGTACTTGACCAAGAAAAAGACAAGTATCAAGAAATTGAGCACCCGCCAGATAGTAAGCCAGATCTCCTTGAAGTTACTCTTTCCTTGCGCTGCCTCTGCCGCCCAAGCGCTCAGAGCCAGACCACTCACGAGTGCTACCGCGCAAATCCCCACCAAAAAAAAGAACAGCACATATCTTTGCCGAAGATGTTTCATCATGCCTTTCTTCCTAAAACTTTTTCAGTCACCAGCTGTGACATTTCTTCCGCCTGTTCCCGAAGTTGTCTCCGTAACACTTCGGTCTCTTGTTGCAGTTTCTCCCGGGTGGAGGCCACTATGCGAAAGGCTTCTTCTGAGACCGTCGCCAGCTTTTTCTCCTCCTCTTTTTTCAACTCTTCAGTCATCAGCTCCTGCTGCTCTTGAGCCTTTAACTTAGCTTCAAGAATCTGATTTTCGTAACTCTGAAGCCTTGCTTGCACCGATTCGTGACAATTCTTGGTTCCTTCCTCCCATTTGGTAATCTTCTTCTCCCGCTCCCCGATCAGATCAATAGTCGGCCTAAAAAGAAATCTATTCACGACAAAAAGGAGCAGTAAAAATTGTACTACCTGAATCACAATAGTAAGGTTAATCTCAATCATGGAAAAATCCTGAGAAAGTTAGAAACTTCACTTCACCAACCAGAACCTTACCGACTCAAATAACAAAGATCAGCAGCAAAGCTACCACCAGGGAGTAGATGCCCGTGCTCTCAGCCACGGCTTGGCCCACTAACATGGTACGAACAATTACCGGTGAGGTCTCCGGATTGCGGGCAATGGACTCGCAGGCACTGCCAGCTACCAAACCCTCTCCAACTCCCGGGCCAATGGCACCGAGACCCATACACAGTCCCGCTGCTAGAAAAGCCGGAACCTCAATAAAACGGACCACTGAAAAATCTCGAAACAACAGCAGCAAAGCTACCACCAGGGAGTAGATGCCTGTACTTTCAGCCACTGCCTGGCCCACCAGCATAGTGCGCAGCAGTTCATCGGCCACTGCAGGCTGACGACCCATACCTTCACAGGCCTTGCTTGCGGCATACCCCTCTCCTACCCCGGGACCAATGGCCCCGAAGCCCATGGAAAGGCCGGCCCCAACAAAGGCGGCCAACTTGACCCAGTCGGTGAGATCCATGGAAACCGCCTTTTTTTCACACCACAAAGATGAGAAGCAGAGCTACTACCAGGGAATAGATTCCTGTGGACTCTGAAACCGCCTGGCCTACCAGCATGGTGCGAGTCAGCAGTCCTGCTTCTCTCGGATTCCGACCTATGGCCTCACAGGCCTTGGCGGCGGCGATACCTTCACCCACACCCGGGCCGATAGCGCCAAACCCCATAGACAAACCTGCTCCGAGAAGGGCCGCAGCTCTAACTAGATCAACTCCAGAAATATCCATATTATTCCATCCTCCTTTCTGTTACTTCACCTTATCTGAACCGATATATAAACCAGGGTGAGAACCGTGAAAACAAAGGCCTGTATTGTCCCAACAAACAAACCAAAAAAGGCGTAGAGAAAGGGCGGCAAAACCAAGCCGTATGCCAGATAGGAGACCACAATGATAATGATGCTGCCGCCCATTATATTGCCAAAAAGACGAAAAGATATGGAGATCACCTTGGCCAATTCCCCCACCAAGTTCAGAGGCATCATGAAAAAGATGGGCTTGAAATATTCCGTTATGTAATTTTTGAGCCCCTTTACCTTGATTGCAGTGCCGTGGGCTATGAAAAATCCCATGATGCCAAGGCCTAGTGTGGTATTCAAATCCTTGGTAGGTTCCTCCATGAAAGGGATGAGGCCGATCCAGTTGCACAAAAGGAGGAAGATGAACAGAGCGCAAACCAGAGGATAGTAGCGCTTGCCCCATTGCTCTCCCAGAGCGTCAACGCACAGATCCTTTATCCAACTCACAATCAGTTCACTGATATGCTGCCATGGGCCGGGAACCATCGCCCTGCGTCGAGTTGCCAGCACGGTAAATATCAGGATGAGACCTATTATCAACCAGGTCATCAACAGTGTGTCGCTGTTGACCGTAAAGCGTATACCACCGAGATGGAACACCCATTGACTTACCTTGCCTATACCTTCCATAGCAT
>JAJDNT010000141.1 GCA_022340515.1 Deltaproteobacteria bacterium | reverse complement strand
CTCGCCCTGGCCATACTGGTCAAACTAGTTCCCAGCCTGATATTTACCCTGCAGCGCATCTCTTTGAGGGCAGCTATGAAGGCGGGGATTCTCCTCTCTGCCCGTCTGAGTCTCATCATGGCCGCTGCGGAAATCGGTTTGCGGGAAGGGTTGATCTCGCCAGCCGTGAAGGATTCAATCGTCCTTCTTGCTCTTCTCACCTGCCTTCTCGGCCCGACCCTCTTTAAACTCCTTCAACCGGCTGGTACTGATCAAGTTGGCGGCGTAATCTAGCCCGAATATGATCGTTTTGGAGTAGCCTTCCCGTGGCCTATGTCACAAAAATATTTTAGGGGAAACTCCTGAGTATTCTACTCAGATTAATTCACCCCGTCGCATTCGAAAACTCCACAATTCCTTGTTTGAGATCATAAAAAATTCCTTCTGCTGCCATCAGTTGTTCGAACGAACCCCTTTCCACCAGCTTGCCGCCCTTAAAAACTGCAATCTGGTCATAGGCCGCCACCGTGTCGAGTCGGTGCACTACTGCCACCACCGTGCACCTTCCTCTCAGATCCGTCTCCAGTAATCGTTGAATGCGTGCCTGTGAGGCATTGTCCAGACTGGCCGTGGCTTCGTCAAGAATCAGGATGCGTGGTTCCTTGAGCAAAGCCCGTATCAGGGCTACCTTCTGTCTCTGTCCCCCGGAGAGCCGATCTCCCTTGCTTCCCACCTGGAAGTCCAGGCCCATATCTAGTACCTCGTCAAGAATATTTTCTTCCTTCATTAACTGCACCACCAGCTCCTGCACCTTTTCTAAGGCCTGGGGTTGGTCCCTTCTGACCCGACCGAAAAGAACATTATCTAGAATGGACTTGCTGTAGAGGTATTGCATCGGGCAGTAGACCGAGAAGTCGATCATTTCTTCTTTGCCTTTGATTTCATCCGGCAAATCTGCCTGTGCACCGAACTGACATTCGAGCAAGTTCTTTCCTCCAATCTCCCGGATGAACCTGTGCCGAGTCGTCAGGATCTTTTCTTCGAGGGAAGGGGGCAACTCCACAATTTGATGTTCGGCCGGGATAAACTGCAAAGCCAGGCGCAGGAGCAGTTCGTTGTCTTTTCCGGTGAACTGATTCATTTGCGCTCCGTAAATACGACGCATCAGTTCCCTGTACTGCTCGAACTGATCCGCGGCTATGGGAATGTTTTCCAGAAGGGAAAAATCTTGGCCAAGTTGCTTGGATAGCATCACCGTGCGTTCCAACAAATTCTTGCCCAGATCCAGAAGGGGCTGATAAATATCGACATCCAGCAGAAGTCTTATGAAGGTTAGATTTTTTGGCAGATTGTCGATTTCATATTCTTCACGGTCGGGATCACCAAACACTATGTTCCCATATAGAGTTCGGTGCTGGAGAAATCGGTTGACGTCAAAGAATTCAACCAGTTCAGCTATCTCGCCCCCCCATTGACCGTGGAAAATCTGCCGAAGGCTAAGGAGATGAGGGCCCAGGGCAGGCCAACGAGCTTCTGGCACTACCGTGTTGAGGCCGAAGCGTAAAATATCATCTTCCAGTCCCACTTCTCGCACCAGTTGAAGAATTCGCTGGCGCTCCGGGAGTGACATTCTCTCACCCGGACCCTCAACTGTAATCAGCGACTGACAGGCATAAAGTAGATTTTCGCGAATGGTGCCGTCGAATATGAAGGACTGCTGGGAGACGAAGCCAATGTTTTTACTCACATCTAGCTTGGTCAGGGTTTTCAGTTCTCTTTCGTCCAGCCAGACATGCCCTTTGTCGTATGAATAAAGTTGCCCCAAAACCAGCGCCAGGGTGCTCTTACCACTGCCCGAAAAGCCAACCAGGGCCATCTGTTTGCCAGGCTCGAGATTCAGAGAAACCTGGTCCAACAACTGCACCTGTCCCTCGGCAAAGTAACTCAAGTCTTCTACCTTGATTCCCCCTGCCAATTCATAGGGCTTACGATCTGTTGGAGCCAGGGGGAATTCTGGTTCGGCGTCAAAATAGTCCATCACCCTGCGATATCTAACCCGGCTGTCCTGAAGGTCCTGGTAATAATCCATAAGTTCCCTCCAGGGATCGTAGAGCTTTTCGTTAGCCGAGAGGAAGGCGACCAGGGCGCCCAGATCGAAGCGCCCAACCATGGTAAGATATCCCCCCAGGAGGAAGAGAAAGAAAGGCCCCAGATTCTGGAAGAAGTTGTTGGTGAACTTGATGCCGTAGTTGAGGATGTACATCCCTTTACGAAGATCAACCAGTTTGGCAGCAAAAGTTCCAAATTTTTTCCCTTCGATGGGATAGCCGCCGTGTGCCTGGACTTCATGTACCCCGGCAATTGCTTCACCAATAGTGTTACTTAGGGAGCGATTAACGTCGATACGCTCAAAGTTGAGCCGGTTATAGCGCTTCTGCAGCATGGGGATGATGGCGATCTCAATGGGGTAAATACCGAAGCTCAGGAGGGCAAGCAGTGGATTGAGATAGAGCAGGTAACCGGCAAAGGTGGCCAGGGTGAGGACATTTATTACCGGCACAGCCAGGGCGCTGCCCAGGAAATCGCCCACCCCAGCCAGCTCCGAGGTGAGAGAACTGATGACCATCCCCGGCGGAGTGCGGCGGAAAAAGGGCAAGGGTAAGCGGAGAACGTGCTGGTAGAGTTCGGTCCTTATCTCGTAGAGAATCTTCTGTCCTATATACCCCTGCACTACATTGATAAGGTACTTCAAAGAGCCGGCAAGTATTACCGCCACCAGATAGAAACTACAGTAGATCAAAAGCAGATCCATCTTCTTTAGACTGATGGCTCTGTTGATTATGCGCTTCTGTAGCTCGAGGGGAACAACCCTGAAAAAAACGGTTATCGCAATGAGACCAAACAAGAGGAGCTGAAGTCCTCGGTAACGGTAAAGAATCCAGGAAAATAGCGACTTTTTTTGAATCATTGTTTTTGGCTCCTAAACTCGAATCTTGACTACCATTGATCCTGTCACGGCAGAAAAATAGACAGCCGCTTTTTTGGCAACTGTCTCAGTTAAATTTCAGTAATTAGTGTCCATCCGAAAATCCGAGATTCCCGGATGGAGCTGTCAGCATTCAGCAATCAGCGGTCAGTTTAATATGTTGTATTTACATGTATCTTGCTGATGGCTGAGCGCTGATTGCTGATCGCGCCCAATAGTTCTGATGAAAAGCAGCAATAGAACAGTAAGTATACACGAGGTTGGCAAAACTGAAGGGAAATATTTCAGCAGAAATTTCAGGTGATACTTATCTGAAGATTAAAAAAGTAATTTACCATTGCCCTTTGGCCGGGTTCTTTATAAATTTTTGACGTTTTATCTAGCCTCACTGGATCATAGTTCGTTCATCCAATCCTTTTTTTCCAATTTTCCCACATACCGTTCATAGTTGGTATTCAAGAAATCCCGGTAATTGGCATAGACCGCCTTGTTAACGTACAACACCCTGACTCTATGAGAACTCACCTTCTGTAATTCGATATAGTCAGTTCCCCTCTCCCACAAGACATAAGGATAGGGCTCATCGAGTTTTTCTCCGGACAAATTTCTTTCCACCTGGCTGTATTTACTATCGAGCACTCGCAGGACACCGTCAAACATTTTCGGCTCTATGACAACCATTAAAGCTTCCAAGGTGGACTCATTGCCTAAAAAGACAAAAATGCTTCTCACCCCTTCCAAATCTCCCGGCAGAACCTTGAGGAAAGTGTTCTTGCCCCGTAAAGGATCTTTTTTGTCGATTTCCCTGAACTGCTTTTTCTCGTACTCCTGATATCTCCACTTCCGTGCCTGAACGATCCCCAGGGCTTCCTCATATGAGGTCTTGTCAATGGTGAAACCGAATGGTTTTGCCGACTCTTTAGACTTAGCACTGGCAAAGGAGAAAAAGCCAGTAAGCGCGACAGAGAGAATAAGAATTGAAAACCTTTTCATTCTAGACCTCCTTGAAAGAAAATCCATAAAATCGCCTTAATGGGGGAGCCGATAATTAGTTTTTATTTTGATTCTTGCCTTGATACTCATTGAAAACCAATTTCGGCAAAAAATTCAGAACTCCTTCTCCCTCGACGGCAAAAGGGTTCAGCCGTGAAATCAGCCCAATGGTTAGGATGAGAGCAAAAAAAATGGTAACTCCAAAAAAATACATCACCCCCTGTATCCTGTCAAATTCTTACTTTGGAGCGAAAGCATGAAGCAAGTGCCACGTTAATCCTGGCATAAGACGTTGCCTAGAAAAAATGCGAACCAAGAGGTTTTCTTAAACTTGCCTGTTACCATAGTTTCCTGCCAGCTAGCTCATCTATTTTTGGGCACCAGCCCTTCCATGAGTTCCATCTGAATCTGCTGAATCTTTAGGAGTCTCTCCCATTGGTGGATAATCAGGTGGTCAACTTTCTCGTTCAGATGGCGGATCTCGAGTTCGGCCTTGAGATTTACCCGATAATCGTGTTCGGCGCGCAAGCGATCTTTGGCCTCCTGTCGGTTCTGACTCATCATAATGACTGGCGCTTGGATGGCCGCAAGGCATGAGAGCACCAGGTTGAGAAGGATGAATGGATAGGGATCAAATGGACGGTAGAAGAGGGCAATGGAATTCGTAACTATCCAAAAGAGCATGACAGCCGCGAAGCAAAGGATAAAATTCCAACTGCCACCGAACTCGGCAACTCTGTCCGCCATGCGCTGGCCGAGGGTCAGTTGTCCCTCGAAATCGGTGTTTATGTCCCGGGATAGCAACTCGTGCTCCGTCATGCTTCTCACCACCTCGGATTCGAGCAGAGACAGCTCCCCTTTATCTTCCTCAAGAACGTCTTCAACATACTCTGCCCTGAAATGATTTAGGTCATTGAGGCAAATATAGCCAGAGTCAGACCAGTCAGGGATTTTTTTTCGAATGGTCTCAACCACTGAGGGGCGAACCAGTTCAGCATAAAGGACTTCGCCCATGGTTTTCCCTTGCTTACACACCTGACAGGTAACCGTTTTTTCTTTATCGTTTTCCATAGTTGCTCCCTTTTCCGACTTTCCGTAGCCAAATCTACATAGACTGAAAGGGTTTTTCCCCTTGCTCCCGACTTTCCAGTATAAGACCATATATCATTAAAAAAATACGCGGCCTTGCCTGGTCTCTGAAAATTTAGCATCTTCATATCATGAGCCATTCTGTGTTAGTATGCTTGGAAACTCGGCTCGTCGCTTTTAGATCCGTAGCTAAGCTCATCATCAAGGCAATAATCTCCCAGACCAGACAAGAGGTAGATTAGAAAAATATCAATTAGCGAGAATAGCAGCTCATGATATCCCTGCCAGTGCTCGAAATATTAGTTACCTCAACAGCATTTCTTATTATGCTTATATATCACATTCATCTCATTCACCAACTACGCAAAGCACCCATGACAACCTCCATCGGCCTGACCAACCACCTGCGACTGGAGAGAAAGTGGATTGCTTATCTAAAAAATTCAGTAAACACATAGCTGAAAAAAGAAGATAATTGATTTTGCCAGCACAATCTCTTTTTTAGGAGAATTCCTCCATGCTTGACAAACTGAAGTCTTCCTTCCACGGCACGCCTCCAAATGGTGACCCCAGCCGGCGCAAGTTTCATTTTTCCTTCTGGTATTTTCTCATGGCCCTACTGATCTTTTCGCTGATCCAGGATTACATCGTTGCCCGCAAGACAGACGTCATTCCTTACTCAGAATTCAAGCACTATGTCATCGAGGACAAGGTGAAGAATCTCCTGTTGAAGCAGGATGAGATCACCGGCGTTCTGACCGAGGATTCAAAAGCACGCAAGGATCAGCCTTTTGTCACTGTGCGGGTGGACGACCCGGAATTGGTAAAACTCCTGGATACAAAGAAGATAAGCTATACCGGTTACTATGAGAGCAAGTGGCTGGCGACCCTTTTTTCCTGGATTTTGCCTCTCGTCTTTTTTATCCTCATCTGGAGATTTCTCATGGGTCGCATGGGCGGCGGACCCCAGGGCGTGCTCTCCGTTGGTAAGGCCCGGGCCAAGATCTACGCAGAGCGTGAGGTGGGCATCACCTTCGAAGATGTCGCCGGTATTGACGAAGCCAAGCAAGAGCTCGAGGAAATCGTGGAATTCCTCAAAACGCCCGAGAAGTTTACCCAGTTGGGAGGTAAGATTCCCAAAGGTGTATTACTGGTGGGTGCTCCCGGCACGGGAAAGACCTTACTTGCCAAGGCAGTGGCCGGAGAATCCGGCGTTACCTTCTTTAGTATGAGCGGCTCGGATTTTGTGGAGATGTTCGTGGGGGTGGGTGCCGCCAGGGTTCGCGATCTGTTTTCTCAGGCAAAAGAGAATGCACCGTGCATTATTTTTGTGGATGAACTGGATGCCCTCGGCAAGGCACGGGGTCTCGGTGTCATGGGAGGGCATGACGAAAGGGAGCAAACCCTCAACCAACTCTTGGTGGAAATGGACGGCTTCGACCCCAACGTTGGAGTCATCATCATGGCCGCCACCAACCGGCCTGAAATTCTTGATCCCGCCCTGCTTCGTCCCGGCCGTTTCGACCGCCATGTGGCCATAGATCGGCCTGATGTTAGCGGCAGGGAGGCGATCCTTAAGCTTCATAGTAAAGAGGTCAAGTTGGCCAAGGACGTGGACATTGCCAAAGTTGCAGCCTTGACTCCAGGGTTTGTAGGTGCTGATCTGGCCAACCTGGTGAATGAAGCTGCGCTGCTCACTGCCCGGCGCGACAAAAAGAGCGTTGGCATGGCTGAGTTTCAAGAGGCTATCGACAGGATTATTGGGGGACTTGAAAAGAAAAACCGGGTGATGAATGAGAAGGAGAAGCGGATCGTGGCCTATCACGAAAGTGGTCACGCCCTGGTGGCTATGAGCGCGCCTACTGCCGATCCGGTAAACAAGGTCAGCATCATTCCCCGAGGCATTGCCGCCCTGGGCTACACCCAGCAACTCCCTACCGAGGATCGCTACCTCATGACTAGAGAGGAACTCCTCGACCGTCTGTCTGTTTTGCTTGGTGGGCGGGTTGCTGAAGAGCTTATCTTCGGGGACATCTCCACCGGCGCTCAAAACGACCTGCAGCGGGCCACTGATATTGCTCGGAGCATGGTCACGGAGTATGGCATGAGCGAGAAATTGGGTCTGGTCACCTATGCCAAGGAGAGACGACCCTTGTTTCTAGACACCGGGTTTTCTCCCGCCAAGGAATATAGCGACGGGACAGCCCGGGAGATCGACTCCGAGGTCTCACGGCTGCTGGATGAGGCCCACGACCTGGTCAGAAAAATCCTTACCGAAAAGAAACAGCAACTGGAAGTCATTGCCCAAAAACTCCTGGAGCAGGAAACCATCCTGGGAGATGAACTGAAGGATCTGATAGAAAAAAGTTCTGCCTCGGCATAACTGATCCGAAGCCGAAAACCTTTTTTCAAAACTAAACCTGCAAGATATCTCCTCCTGGCTACTCTGGTTACTGTGGTGTGTGTGTTGATTATACCTTTCACGCCAGTTGTCAAGCTTTTCGGCTTTACCCCACTCCCTGCTTTTTTCATCCTCATCGTGTTGGCGATAGTTGGGGTTTACATTCTTTCAGCAGAAATATTGAAAAGGATCTTTTACCAGAAAGTTATGTTTTGACATGGAAGTTGTGCCTGCTTCAGATAGCCCGTCAATGATGTCAAGGCTCTTGCACAGGATTGGCCCGCTTTTGGGGCTGCTCCTTTTTGCCGGGGCCCTCTGGGTGCTCCATCATCAGCTCAAAGCGTACCGTTTTCACGACATCCTGCAGAGCCTCGAGAACCTACCAGGAAAAAGATTGTTCGCCGCCCTGGCTCTCACTTTTTTGAGTTATCTCGTTATGACGGGCTATGACGCCCTGGCCTTGCGCTATGTTCGACATCCCCTCCCGTATGGTAAATTCGGCCTGGCCTCCTTTATCAGCTATGCCTTCAGCAACAACATGGGCTTTGGCATGATTGCCGGAGGCTCCGTGCGTTATCGCCTTTACTCGGCCTGGGGGCTTTCCGCCCTGGAGATCACCAAGGTGGTGGCTTTTTGCAGCCTGACCCTCTGGCTCGGGTTCTTCACCCTTGGCGGCGTGGTTTTCCTCTTCGAGCCTTTGATGCTACCCAAGGTATTGCATCTCCCCTTTACTTCCGCCCATACCCTTGGAAGAATATTCCTTGCTATTTTGGCAGCATACCTCCTGTGGACTATTATGGGGAAAAGGTCCGTCAGGATTCGAGAATGGGAGTTTTCTTTTCCTTCCACCCAAGTGCTGGTCGCCCAGGTTGTAATCGCTTCCATGGACTGGGCCCTGGCTGGGGCAGTTCTTTATGCTCTCCTGCCGAAAGTTCCGGCTCTCTCTTTTCCGGGATTTCTTGGCATCTATCTGCTGGCCCAAACAGGTGGCCTGATAAGCCAGGTCCCAGGGGGACTCGGTGTTTTCGAAACAATAGTCGTCCTGCTTCTTTCGCCAACTCTGCCTGCCTCAGAGATCCTTGGCGTGCTTTTGGCTTACAGGTCCATTTACTATCTCCTCCCCCTCTTTCTGGCAGCACTCTTGCTGGCCATCCAAGAGTTGCTTCAGCGGCAAGAGGGTTTTAAAAAATTTGTCGCAGCCTTCGCCCAATGGAGTTCTGGGCTGGTGCCGCCTGTTTTTGCTTTTACCGTTTTTGTTGGGGGGGCGATTCTTCTCTTCTCCGGGGCTACCCCTGCGGTTGACGCCCGTCTCACCTGGCTGAATAATTTCCTTCCACTTCCGGTTCTGGAACTCTCCCACTTCTTCGCCAGTCTGGCCGGAATGGGCTTGCTTCTCTTGTCTCGCGGTCTCCAAAGAAGACTCGATGCCGCCTATCATCTTACTGTTGTCCTCCTCGGCTTCGGCGTTGTCTTTACCCTGCTCAAGGGATGGGACTACGAAGAGGCGATTCTCCTGGCCTTTATGCTTGCCACCCTTCTTCCTTTCCGACGCCAATTTTACCGGAAGGCATCCCTCTTAGACCAGCGTTTCAGCCCGGGTTGGATCGCCGGCATCTTTCTGGTTCTGCTTTGTTCCGCCTGGATAGGGATGTTCTCCTACAAGCATGTAGAGTATTCTGGAGATCTTTGGTGGAAATTTGCTTTTGACAAAAACGCCCCGCGATTTCTCCGTGCCTCGGTGGGAGCTGGGATTCTTGCCCTGATGTTCGCTTTGGCGAGACTTATTCGCCCATCCCCCCCGAAACCGCTGGTTCCTACTCTGAAAGATATGGAAAGGATTCTATCCATAGTCCAGCAATCACGCCAGACTTCTGCCAATCTCGCCTTGCTGGGCGACAAAACCTTTCTTTTCAGTCAGAAGGGTAATGCCTTCATTATGTATGGGGTTGAGGGTCGGAGCTGGGTAGCAATGGGAGACCCGGTGGGTCCGGCAGACGAGTGGGCCGATTTGCTCTGGCAATATAGGGAACTGTCCGACCGGCACTACGACTGGCCCGTGTTCTATGAAGTGGGGTCGGAACATCTCCACTTGTATCTGGAACTCGGGCTCACCGTTTTGAAGCTCGGCGAAGAGGCCCGCGTCCCGTTGGACACTTTTTCCATGGAAGGGAGCGGACGCAAGGGGCTCCGCCGCACCTTACGCAAGCTGGAAGAGGAAGGCTGCACCTTTGCTGTGGTCGGAACTGAGGGAATACCTTCAATTCTGCCTGAACTCAAAAGCATTTCCGACGGTTGGCTGGCGGCAAAAAATACCCGTGAGAAAAAGTTTTCTCTCGGATTTTTCAGTGCAGAGTACCTGCAAAAGAACCCCGTAGGCATTGTTCGCAACAAGGATGGGAAAATTCTTGCCTTTACTAACCTTTGGGTAGGAGCAGACAAGGAAGAACTTTCCATAGATCTGATGCGTTACCTGGAGGAGGCCCCCCACGGGATCATGGAGTACTTGTTCATTCACCTCATACTCTGGGGAAAAAAGGAGGGCTATCACTGCTTCAATTTGGGCATGGCACCGCTTTCAGGACTTGAAAGCCATGAGCTTGCTCCCCTCTGGAACCGGCTCGGCGCATTTGTTTTCCGTCACGGGGAGCACTTTTACAACTTCCAGGGGTTGCGGCAGTACAAAGAGAAATTCGACCCCGAATGGAAACCCAAGTTTCTGGCCTGCCCCGGCGGCATGGCCCTGCCGCGCATTCTGACTAATCTGGGAAGCCTTATTTCTGGAGGTGTGAAGGGAGTGATCTCCAAATAAAGCGTGTGAATGGTAGGAAGATTCCCGGCTACTCCTGCGCTTCAGGCTACGCAAATAGATGATTATATCAATGGATCTATGAACTTAAGAAAGGTTGGTTGGCAACCATGGAAACCGTGCAAAGACAATTTCCCAATCTGCCGCCCCGATTGGTCGGGCTGGAGGAGATCGCTTCTAACCTCTGGTGGAGCTGGCATCCGGCAGCAAGAATGCTTTTTAAAATGCTGAATCGTCAGGCGTGGAAGGAGTGTGGGCACAACCCGGTCAAACTGCTGAAAGAGCTCCCCAAAGAGACTTTGGCAGCTGCTGCTAATGATTCGGATTATCTTCGCCACTATGATGTGGTTCTCTCTAGGTTTCGGAAGGGGATTGAGCAAGAGGAAGGTTTGTTACCTAGCAGAGGGGCGGATTTGAATGGAGAGGCGATTGCCTATTTTTCTGCCGAATACGGCCTCCACCATTCCTTGCCTTTTTTCGCAGGCGGCCTCGGCTTTCTGGCCGGCGATCATCTCAAGGAATGCAGCGACCTTGGGGTGCCGCTGGTGGCGGTGGGATTTATGTATCCGGAAGGATACGTTCGCCAGCGTATTCGAGAAGACGGTTGGCAGGATAGCCTGGACGAGACTCTGGACCGGGATGCTGCTTCCATCTCCCGAGTTTTGAAAGCAGATGGCGAACAGGTTGTGGTCAAGGTACCTTGGGTCGAGCCTCCAATCCACGTGGCCGTATGGCAGACTGCAGTGGGCAAGGTGTCCCTTTACTTGATGGATACTGATATCGAGCTCAATGATCCCTGGAATCGAGGGATATCTGCTCGTCTTTACATTGGCGATCTCGAACAGCGGCTGCGCCAGGAAATCGTCCTCGGAATCGGTGGAACTGAAGTACTCGATACCTTGGGTATCAAGCATTCGGCGCTCCACCTGAATGAAGGTCATGCTGCTTTTGCTCTCCTGGAGCGGCTCAGGGAACGGATACAGAGGGGGATGGGTTACGAGGAGGCTTTGCATCAGGTGAGAAGTACCTCCATTTTCACCACCCACACTCCGGTGCCAGCCGGGCATGACGTCTTTCCCTTCTACTTGATGGAGAAGTATTTTCATTCCTACTGGCCGTCACTGGGAATTGATCGCGACACCTTTTTTAGGCTGGGACTCCATCCTAAGGAGCCTAACGCGGGCTTCAATATGACCGCCTTTGCCCTCCGAGTCTGCGGCTTTCGGAATGGCGTGAGCAAAAAACACGGTGAGGTGGCCCGGCAAATGTGGCAGTGTTTGTGGCCCGACTTGCCGGAAAAAGAAGTGCCCATTGACCATGTTACCAATGGGGTGCACGTGCCCACCTGGATCGAACCGAAGATGGAACTCCTTTTTAACAAGTATCTTGGCCCTGACTGGCTAGACGATCACGACAACCCCTTTGTCTGGGAGTTAATCGAGGAAATTCCTGACGAGGAGCTATGGAAAATCCACTACTGGATGAAAATTAAGTTAATTGATGCCATACGGGATCGCTCCCGTATGCGATGGGCTCAAGACCGCGTAAGTCCATCTTTCGCCCTGGCTGGCGGAGCCTTACTGGATCCCTCGGTACTAACCCTTGGTTTTGCCCGCCGCTTCGCCACTTACAAAAGGGCCGACCTTATACTCTATGACATGCAACGGTTGAAAAAGTTCCTAAATGACCGCTGGAGGCCCATACAGATCATTTTCGCTGGCAAGGCGCACCCTGCTGACGACCCAGGAAAACGAATTCTGCAAAGAATCTTCAACGCGGCTCGCGACCCCGAGATGGGAGGAAGACTTGCATTTGCAGAGGATTATGATGAGCAGGTTGCCCAGTACATGGTTCACGGCGTAGACGTTTGGCTCAACAATCCATTACCACCCATGGAGGCCAGCGGCACCAGCGGTATGAAGGCTGCCTTGAACGGTGCGCCCCAACTGAGTATTATGGACGGCTGGTGGCTGGAGGGATTTAGCGGCAAAAACGGCTGGGTCTTTGGCGAGGGAGATGTGAGTGGAAACCGGGATCAGGCGGATGCAGAAGCTATCTATCAGATTTTGGAAAATGAGATTATTCCTTTGTATTACAGGGTTTCAGAAAACGGTATTCCCCACGACTGGGTGAGGGTCATGAAGGACACCATAAAGAGCAATGCACCCAGGTTCTCCGCCCGGCGGATGGTCAAAGAATACATAGAGAAATTCTATACCCCAGCCCTCAAAGGAGCGTGACACAAAAACAGAGATTAAGGGTGGCCATTTTTAAACTGCCTAAGTCTACTGATAGAGAGTCATAATTCCATCTCCGTCCCTCTTTTCCTTCAATTGTGTGGATCCTCATTTCATGTTAACCTTCTGCCAGCAGACAATCCTTCTGAAAGTCAGCGGATTTTCCTGGCCGCGGATTGCTCTGAAAGATGTTTATTGCTTGTTAACCATTCGGGGAAAGCTCGAAGGTCTATCCTTTACCTGGGAGATCGAAATGGATCCACCTACTCTTGCAAAGTTAGTTGGCATAGTCCTGCTCATCACAGGAAACGCTTTTTTTGTGGGCTCTGAAATCGCCCTCACTTCGGCGCGGCGCAGCCGTATTCGTCACCTTGTTGAGCAAGGTAACAAGTCGGCAGGGGTCGTGCAGGTTTTGCACGCCGAACCGGAACGCTTCTACTCGGTAACCCAAATTGGTATCACTCTGATGTCGTTGGCCCTAGGGGCGATTGGGATCGTAACTATCACCACCATACTGAAACCGTCAATTACCTTCGTTGTCGAGCACCTTTCCATCTTTGTATCTCCTGCCAGGGCCCACACCGTCGCCCTAACCACCGCCCACATTGTGGCTTTTCTCTTCATCTCCGCGCTTCACGTTGTCGGTGGCGAGTTGGCCCCCAAAGTCTATGCTTTCCACAAGCCGGTGCGGACCAGTCTCGCTGTGGCACGCAGTATCAACCTTCTCTACCGGCTCCTCTACCCAACCATCTGGCTGCTCAATCATGCTTCCAACGGTCTGTTGAGACTGTTCGGGCAACGAGACCTGGCAAGTCGCAAAGGTGGACACTTATCCATCTCTGAAGAGGAACTGCGCACGATCCTGGTGGCGAGTGCATCGGAAGGCATTCTCGACCCCGAGGAAACAGCAATGATTCAGGGCGTCTTCGATCTCGAAGAACACACGGTGGAGGAAGTCATGGTTCCGCGCACCAAGATCGTCGGACTTCAGAAGGACATGACGATCAGGGAATCTCTCGAGATTTTCCGCCAAGAAAGACACCATCGTTACCCGGTATATGACACTCACATGGATCGTATCGTGGGAATGCTCCCAATCAAGGAACTGCTCAACTGTGTCGATCCTGAAGGGGGAACGGAAGAGATGGGACGCCCGATCAGCGAGATTATGCTGCCCCCCTATCTGGTGCCAGAGAGCAAACCACTCAGTATCCTGCTGGCAGAGTTCAAGGCACAGCGACAGCAAATGGCGATAGTCATCGACGAGTATGGCGGCACCGCCGGCATCGTCACCCTGGAGGACATCCTGGAGGAGATCGTGGGGGAGTATGAGGACGAATTCTCGCCAAGCTCCCTGTTAATAAAGACAAAGGGAAAGGA
Source organism: Deltaproteobacteria bacterium (assembly GCA_022340515.1). GTDB lineage: Bacteria > Desulfobacterota > Syntrophobacteria > BM002 > BM002 > BM002. Next base: position 9,032 of record JAJDNT010000141.1, on the reverse strand, counting down.
TGGCAAGACCCTGATCGACCCCAGCATCCGCTTGGACGATCTGGGGAAGATGATCGAGTGCTCTTTCCCGGAGGGGGAGTACAATACGTTGGCAGGGTTTATTTACCACCACCTCGGTCGGGTGCCGGAACTCGGCGACGCTATAGAGCTTCCCAAATGTAAAATCGCTGTGGAGCGCATGGACGGTCATCGAATAACCCTGGTTAGCATCGAGGGACCGATCCTCGAAAAAGATGCGGAATCCGGGTAGTCGAAGGTGACGGGGAAAACCCCGGAAAGTCCGTGAAATGTCTGAAGGAATGTAGTCCGTATAGTGATTTACTTTACTGGGCAAGCACCGACCAAGAGTAGAGGAGAAAAAAGGGCAATGAGGGCAGCAGTCTTTTCATATCAGGGTAATTTTCCCACAATATGGATCATGTTATGGACCGTTATGATTTCATCGTGATTGGCAGCGGGCCTGCCGGCCAGAAAGCTGCAATACAGGCGGCCAAGCTGGGTAAAAAGGCGGCCATTATCGAACGACGGATGGTGGTTGGAGGCGTTTCCCTACACACCGGCACCATGCCCAGCAAGACCCTGCGCGAGGCAGTCCTGTATCTTACCGGCTGGAACCAGCGCGGCCTCTATGGTTACGGCTACCGCCTGAAACCAGATCTCACCATAGACGACCTTATGCAGCGACTGCATGTAACCTTGCAGCATGAGATTGAGGTCATTCAAGATCAACTCGAGCGGAATGGGGTTGAGGTCATCCACGGGGTGGCTTCTTTTCTTGATCAGCACCGGATGCAGGTTGAAAGTTCCACCGGGGATGTTCTGGACTACGAGGCCGACAAGGTCCTGATTGCAACTGGCACCCGCCCGCGGCGGCCTGATGGAGTGCCCTTTGATGACGTGACAATTATTGACAGCGACGGCCTGCTCCAACTGAAACGAATCCCAAAATCCATGATAATCGTGGGAGGCGGCGTCATTGGCGTGGAATATGCCTCTATCTTCAGTGTTCTGGACGTGCACATTACCCTGGTGGAAGGGCGATCGACCCTGCTCGATTTTCTCGACCGGGAGATCGTGGATGAATTCGTTCACCACATGCGGGAGCAGGGAGTTACCTTACGTCTCGGGGAGAAGGTGGACACCATAGAACTTGACTCCGGGGAATATGTGACCACCACCCTGGAGAGCGGCAAGCGACTGCGGGCAGATCTGCTCCTTTACACAGCGGGGCGAATGGGTAACACCAGTGAACTCAAGCTGGAAAATGCAGGGCTCGCCACAGACGATCACGGGTGTATTGCAGTCAATGAGCACTTTCAGACCCAGGTACCCCATATTTACGCGGCAGGAGATGTGATTGGCTTTCCCAGCCTGGCCTCTACCTCCATGGAGCAGGGGCGACTGGCGGCCTGCCATGCCTTCGACCATCCTGCCACCAGTCAACCGGCTCATTTCCCCTTCGGGATTTATGGAGTTCCGGAAATGAGCATGGTGGGCATGACGGAGCAAGAACTTACCGAGAAAAAAGTACCTTATGAAGTCGGGGTCGCCCACCTGTGGAAAACCGCCAGGGGCCAGATTATGGGTCTTAAAGGTGGCTTGCTCAAGATCCTGTTCGGGCAAGAGGACCAACGGGTATTGGGAGTCCACATCATCGGAGAGGGTGCTGCTGAATTGATTCATATCGGCCAGGCCTCTTTGGTCCTCGGGGGCACCCTCAATTATTACCTTGAAAGTGTATTCAACTATCCAACCCTGGCTGAGGCTTACAAGGTTGCTGCCCTGGATGCGTGGAATCGCCTTTCTGCATAGATCAGAGCGCAACTAGAAATGGGGAAAGGGAGGGCAAAGATGGTGGGAGAAAACGGCAAAAACGTTGTGGTAACCGACATTCGCATGCCGTTCTGGTCCATGGTGGTCTTTATGGTGAAATGGGCCATCGCCGCAATTCCCGCACCCGTGATCCTGACAGGGATCTGGTGGATCACCGTTGCCCTGTTTGGGGGTATGGGAATGATGGTTGGAATGGGGCGTTGATCGTATTTCATCGACTTGAAAGTGGTTCAATATAACTGAACTTCAGCTCTTTGGAGGAGGCGCAGGCGGATGAATCTTTATCAACTTCCACCAGGCCCTGATCCCCCACATATAGTAAACGCCATTATCGAGATATCCCGGGGTGGCCACAACAAGTATGAGTGCGATCCGAAGTTGGGGCTCTTCAAGCTCAACAGAGTTCTGTACTCCGCCGTGCACTATCCTGCGGCCTACGGCTTTATCCCGGTGACTCATGCGGAAGACGGCGACCCGGTGGATATTCTGGTGATAACCGGTGAGCCGACCTTTACCGGCTGTATTGTCGAGGCCCGGCCGGTAGGACTGTTTCGCATGCGGGATGAAAAGGGTGATGATGAAAAGATTCTATCTGTGCCCGTGGCTGATCCTAACCACAACGAGATTCGAGAGCTTTCCCAGATAAGGGCTCACTTTCTCCGTGAAGTCGAACATTTCTTTCATATCTACAAAGAGCTGGAAGGGAAAGCCGTGGAAACCCTCGGCTGGGAAGACCAAGAAGCAGCTCTCACCGTCATCCAAAAAGCAATTGACGCAGCCATAAAGCTAAGGGAGCATAAAAGCTGATGAAGGGGTGATTAACCGTAAATATCTGTTCATCCTCCTCCCACCATGTTATCCTACTTTGGTTGAGTCTAGCGGTGGCGTGGGGGCACAAGCAGAAGAAGTCTGAACCAGCAGTTAGTGAAATCGAGGGAGCATTCTTTGGCGGTTGATAACGATCTTTCGAAACTAAGAATCGATAAGGAGAGAATTTCACAGAGGCAGGGGAAGAAAAAAAGATACTTCTTCCTTTCGGCGGCACTCCTGCTCATTGTCTTGTTGGTAATTCTTTACTTCAAGGGCATTCTAAAACCTGCTGTTGAGGTGCAGGTCATCTCTGTACAAAAAATCTATCCGGCCCAGACCTTCACCTTGCTCAATGCCAGTGGTTATGTGGTGGCCCAGCGGAAGGCGGCTGTGGCCTCCAAGATCACCGGGCGGCTTGTCTTTTTGGGGGTAGAGGAAGGCAGCCGGGTGAAAAAGGGTGAGATAATTGCCCGGTTGGAGAACGACGATGTCAAGGCCGCTCTGGAACAAGCCAAGGCGGATGTCAAGGTGGTGCACTTCAATCTCGAACAGACCCAGGCCGAACTGGATGATGCCATCCTCGATTACAATCGAAAAAAAGAGTTGGTAGAAAAAGAAATTATCGCCCGATCTCAGTTCGATGTCGCCGAGGCACGCTACAAAAAGGCAAAGGCGGCAGTGGCCGCTCAGCAAGCAGCCCTGCGAGCGAGTGAAGCGGCCTTGAAAGAAGCAGAGGTGTCTCTGGAATACACCATAATTCGAGCTCCTTTTGATGCTGTGGTGCTGACGAAAAACGCCGATATTGGAGATATTGTCACCCCCATAGGCGCTGCGGCTGATGCCAAGTCCGCGGTAGTTACCATTGCAGACATGGATTCCCTCAAGGTGGAGGTGGATGTATCTGAATCCGACATCGAGGAGGTTAAAGTGGGGCAGCCGTGCGAGATCCAGCTGGACGCCTTGCCCAATGATCGTTTCCCAGGCGTGGTTCACATGATCGTTCCCACCGCTGACCGGAGCAAAGCGTCCATACTCGTCAAAGTTGCCTTCCTCGACAAGGACCCTCGCATCCTCCCTGAAATGAGCGCCAAGGTTGCCTTTCTCTCGCGGCAGGTAACAGCGGAGGAGGAAAAACCCCTAACGGCTTTACCCGGCGGTGCTGTGGTCACCCGTGATGGAGAAACCGTGGCATTTGTCATCAAGAACAATCGGTCCTTGGAAACCCGCGTTCATCTCGGAAGAAAGCTAGACACCATGGTGGAGATCCTGAACGGGGTGGAAGTGGGTGATCAGGTGGTAATAGCCCCTTTGGACAAGATAAAGAACGGAATCAAGGTGAGAGTTGCTCAAGAGTAAAGAATCCAGGAGAAACTACAGGAATGGTGGAAGAGTGGAATAATGGAATGATGGGGTTTAAAAGAAAGAAATATATTCAATAATCTGGTGCCATAGCGTTAACAGAAACAAGGAAATCATGCATCTCAACCCATTGTTCCAACATTCCATCATTCCAATATTCCAAGATGCTCTCTAACCGAAAAATCCATTGAAACTTGACCTTACCCAAGGAACTAGGTTTTTAGGACTAAATGAATAAACAAAACAGCCCCCTCGTCCAGATAAAAGATCTCAACAAGTCATACCGTCGGGGCAACCAAATAATCCCGGTACTGGATAACATCGTCCTGGACATCGATGAGGGCGATTTTCTCGCCCTCATGGGACCATCAGGATCGGGTAAGAGCACCCTACTAAACCTCATTGCCGGTCTTGATCAAGTGGACGGAGGCAGCATCAAGATAGGCGGAGTTGAGATCACCTCCCTTTCCGAGTCCGAACTTGCGGAGTGGCGCGCTAGTCATGTGGGTTTCATCTTCCAATTCTACAATCTCATTCCGGTCCTCACCGCCTTAGAAAATGTGGAACTGCCCCTTCTCCTAAGAGGACTTACAAGAAAAGAGCGCCGGGAGCACTCAGCCTTGGCCCTGGAACTGGTCTCACTTCAGGACAGAATGGATCACTACCCTCGACAACTCTCTGGCGGCCAGCAGCAGCGAGTTGCCATAGCTCGCGCTGTAGTGACCGATCCAACCATCTTGGTGGCAGACGAACCCACGGGGGATCTCGACCGCACTTCTGCAGAGGAAGTGTTGCAACTCATGGCTCGCTTAAGTGGTGATCTGGTTAAAACGATCATCATGGTCACCCATGATCCACGGGCGGCCAAGAAGGCTCGCTCCATGAGATACCTGGACAAAGGTGTGCTCACCGATGCTCCTGAAATTAGTTTTACGGAATGCCTTTAGGCACAGACTCCGCAGTCTGCTTACAGTTTTAGGAATGTGCGTCGCCATTCTCGCTTTTGCCCTCCTCCGTACGGTCATCGGCGCCTGGTACGCTGGGGTGGAAGCCTCCTCTGCCAATCGGCTGGTTATCAGAAACTCCATCTCCCTGGTCTTTCCCCTGCCCCTTTCTTATCGGGACAAGATTCGCCAGATCGATGGAGTCAAGACCGTCTCTTACGGCAACTGGTTCGGCGGCTACTATATTGACAGGAAAAATTTTTTCGCCAATTTTTCCGTAGACCCTGAATCCTATCTAAGCCTCTATCCCGAGTACCTGCTCCCGGACAACCAAAAAACAGCATTCTATCGCGACCGGAAGTCGTGTGTTGTGGGCCGTAAGCTAGCGAGGCGCTTCGGCTGGAAAGTCGGTGATACCATTACCCTCACTGGGACTATTTTCCCGGGCAAATGGGACTTCGTCCTACGCGGTATTTATCAGGGCCGGGACGACACTGTCGACGAGAATCAGTTCTTCCTCCACTGGGACTATATTAACGAGACCTTGAAGAAGACCGTGCCCCGCAGGGCAGATCAGGTGGGCTTCTATGTAATTGGCATAGCTGCACCCGAGCTTGCTGCCAAGACAGCAGAGGCCATTGACAGAACCTTCAAGAACTCCAGGGCGGAAACTCTTACCGAAACAGAAAAGGCCTTTCAGCTGAGCTTCGTCTCCATGAGTGAGACAATTCTCACTGCTATCCGCTTGGTTTCCTTCGTGGTCATCGTCATCATTCTGGTGGTGGTGGCCAACACCATGGTCATGTCCGTGCGAGAGCGGGCTGGCGAGTATGCGGTGTTCAAAACCCTCGGTTTCGGAAGCTTCTACCTCTCCGGTCTGATTCTTGGGGAATCTCTGCTGATCACAGGGTTGGGAGGTGCTCTCGGCATAGTTCTCACTTTTCCCGCGGCAAAGACTTTTGCCGCCGCAGTGGGCAACTGGTTCCCGGTTTTCAAGGTGGAAGCACTGACGCTCTACCTGGCTGTGGCGGCCGCCCTGATGGTTGGCATTGTAGCTGCGGTTATACCCATTTGGCGAGTTGCTAGTGTGCGCGTGGTTGAAGGCTTGGGGAGGATTGGATAGGTGGAGCTCCTACTATTCTATAGTTTTCGTAATCTCCTTACCCGGCGGCTCACTACTTTTCTTACTGCCTCCGGCATGGCCCTGGTGGTCTTTGTCTTCACCTCAATTGTCATGCTGGCGGAAGGGTTACAAAAGACTTTAGTGGATACCGGATTGTGGTCAAACGTTGTGGTCCTCCGCCGTTCAGCCGGTTCTGAGATGCAGAGTGGAATCGACCGAGAGCAAGCTGCCATTGTTGAGACCCAACCTGAGGTTGCCCTGGGTTCGGACGGCCGGAGACTTGTGGCCAAAGAATTGGTGGTCCTGATAAATTTGCGCAAGCGCGACTCCGGTAGCCCTAGCAATGTGATTATCAGGGGAATTTCAGCGACTTCTCTGAAACTTCGACCTCAGGTTAAACTTGCAGCCGGGCGGTTTCCAAGACCAGGTTCCTACGAAATCATGGCCGGGTTGAGCGTGGCCAAGCGTTTCGACAATGTGGGACTCGGCAAAGTACTCTCATTCGCCATGAGGACCTGGACTGTGGTAGGCATATTTGATGCGGGCAATACAGGTTTCAGTTCCGAGATATGGGGAGATGTGGATCAGTGCATGCAGGCCTTCGGCAGGCCCGTCTACTCCTCAGTCATTTTCAGGCTGCGCAATACCCTTGAGTTCCAAAAGGTAAAAGAACGGATCGAGAGCGATCCCCGCCTGACCCTGGAGGCAAAGCGGGAACCCACCTACTATAAGGATCAGTCAAAGGCCATGGCCAAATTCCTCCGCATTCTTGGCATCTCCTTGACCTCTATCTTTTCTATTGGCGCCGTTATCGGTGCCATGATCACCATGTACGCTGCGGTGGCAAACCGGATAGGGGAGATTGCCACTCTCCGTGCTCTGGGGTTCAGGCGGGCCACCATACTGGTGGCCTTTCTCCTGGAATCACTCTTTCTCGGCTTTATCGGTGGGGTCTTAGGGCTTTTTTTCGCCTCATTCTTGCAAATGTTCACCGTTTCAACCACCAATTTTCAGACTTTTTCCGAACTCGCCTTCGGCTTCTCTCTCTCCTTTGAAATTATATACAAGGCCCTGACCTTTTCGCTCTTCATGGGGCTCCTTGGCGGTATCCTGCCCGCTTTCAGGGCGTCGAAGCTCAACATCGTGGAGTCCCTGCGACAAGCATGATTCTATCCCCTCCCCCTACTAAAAGGGGGCAACTAGAATGTCTTTGTCTGCTAAACGCCCCCTAAGATGCCGACTCTATGAGCTAGGTATCTTATAGTACTGCATGGCTTCCGGGAGGAGTTCTTTGATTTTTTTGATCCTGGCTTCGTCCGATGGGTGGGTGCTCAGGAATTCCGGTGGAGCCTGGCCACTTTTCATTTGTGCCATCCTTTCCCAGAACTCCACAGCTTTATTGGGATCGTACCCAGCCATGGCCATAAAGATCAGGCCGAGATGATCCGCTTCCGATTCGTGCAAGCGACTGTAGGGCAGTAATATTCCTACCTGCGCCCCCATGCCATAGACAGCCATCCACAGTTGGTTTGTTTGGGATGGATTTTGCTCGAGAGCAACCGCCAGGGCCATACCTCCCATCTGAGTCAACAGAGCCTGACTCATTCTCTCGTTGCCATGTCTCGCCACTGCGTGGGCTATTTCGTGTCCCATGACCGTTGCCAAGCCCGCTTCATCCCTGGTGATCGGCAGAATTCCCGTGTACACCACAACCTTTCCACCGGGCATACACCAGGCATTTGCCTCTTCACTCTCCACCAGATTGAATTCCCAGGCATAACCATCTAGCTGGTGTGACAAGCCCTTCTGCTGGAAATATTGCTCCACTGCTTTCTGAATCCTCATTCCAACCCTTTTTACCATCTGGGTTTGCTCTTGGTTTGTACTCAACTTATGTTCCTTCAGGAATTTATCGTACTCTTGAAGGCTGGTAGCGAGCATGGTGGAATTGGGCACCAGGTCGAGTTGTTTTCTTCCGGTAATGGGCACCGTACTGCAGGCCACTAAGACGAAGACCGCAGTAGCCAGCACCATTACTCTTCTTCGCAAGGACCTCATTACAGCCTCCTCCTAAAAAAATTGTCACTGCCCCTTGCATCTCGGTTCTTGCTGCTCAGTTCAAAGAAATTACCGCCGAACTACTTCCCCCCAAAGCTCAAAATGTAGTCCGCCAGATCTCTTCGGTCCCCATCGGAGATCTCTTTGGTTTTCTCGAGTTTGCCCTGCATCAAATGCTGATTGCCGAAATCTAATAGAGGCTCCGATTCGCCCTTTAAATATTGAGCAAGCTGCTGCTGCTGTCCACCGTAAGCTTTGGCAATCTCCGGGAGCGAAGGGCCGGCGGATCTTCTGTCCGGCTTGTGGCAAATATAACACTTCAAAGATTGGAATGTCGCCTCACCTCCCGTATCCGCCGCCAACAGCATTGTTCCCACCATTAGACAGCCCAAGGCAATCAAAGTCATCAGAACAAAAGATTTCATAAAAAGCCTCCCTTTCTAAAGTTCATTTTTTGAGCTTTGTCGAATGTCTTAAAGTCCTCGGAAGAGACACCGGCTTTTTCTTGACCTCGTAAGTCACGACAACCATCCAATCCGAGTAGCCAGGATCGATACCCTCAAGCGATTGCACCACTTCCTGCTTGAAACTTGTCTCCAACGGGCCCCCCTGCCCTGGCCAGATGCGAAATTTCACCCGGAGGAATTCCTTGCCAGAACTGGTCTTGAACCCTGCCCTCAATTGTTGGAGGGCTCATGAGAATGCCCGGAAACTGCTCATAGGTGGCCTCCACAATGGACCGGACTTCGATCCTCGATCTGTTTTGCTTTGACGCTGTCAGCAAGAAGATTGATATCCGCTATGGCCCGAACATAACCACGTTCGTATCTGACCACGTTGGTAATAGTTCTATTGGGGATAAACGCCTCTGCGCCCATGAAATTGGTCAGCAGGGTAAAGCGGAT
>JAJDNT010000126.1 GCA_022340515.1 Deltaproteobacteria bacterium | reverse complement strand
ATCACTGTCACCGTAGACAACGTCATCGAGGACGATCCACCAACGGTTACTATTATAAATCCAGTTGACGGGAGCACGGTCTCGGGAGATGTAACCATAGAAGCGACTGCAAGTGATGACGTTGGCGTTGACTACGTAACGTTCTTCATGGACGATATGCCTATCGGTGTTGATGGTGACAGTTCAGAAGACTGGTCTGTGGCATGGGATACGACTACCGTTAGCAACGGTTTACATACGGTAAAGGCTATCGTTACGGACACCAAGGGGCACACGGGTAAGGATAGCATCACTGTCACGGTGAGCAACAAACATATTCACATCGGAGATCTCGATGGTTTCAGCACTCGATTAAAATGGGATGTTGTCTGGCAGGCAACAGTGACCATTACTGTCCATGACCATCTTCATAACCCGGTGCAAGGAGCGACTGTCAAGATACTCTGGAGTGACGGGTCGCCGGATCAGTGTTTGCTACCAACGGACGCAAATGGCCGATGCACCGCGATAGGCTTCACATGGAAGTGGAAGCAGTGGCTGGGTCTGACTGTAACCAATGTATATTCGACCCTGCCTTATGAACCTATTGGCAACAACCATGATCCTGACGGAGACAGTGACGGCACCGAAATCTTGATTCGTCGCTGAGGTTTTGGCAAACTATCCTAACTGGAATGAGAAGGGAATGTGGCCTGGTTACCACATCCCCTGACATCCTTTAAAAGAAAACGTCGTCATCTTTTCAGGATAGTCCTTTATGCATAGTAATGAATCCATCTTCTTAAAAATTTGCAAAAGAAGTCTTTCAACAACGACCTCTTGTATATTCCCGCTGTTGATTTTGATTGCAAGTTGCGGAGGAGCTTCCGATGAGCACTTTATAGTAAGGTCCGCTAATTCTAAGGATGCAAAACAGGAAGCTCTTGTTGTCGTTGAAGTCAGGTGGATTTCCCTCGAGGGTGCTTTTTACGGCCTCGTAGCTGAAGATGGCGCGAGATACTTACCAGTTAATCTACCGGAAGAGTACAAAAAGGACGGCTTAAAAATTAAAGTCAGAGGAAAAATAAAGACTGATGTTGCCAACATTCACATGTGGGGAACACCTTTGGAGATAATCGAAATAGAAGTTCTGGATTAGACTTTCCGTAGGGCAGGTCATTGTGCCTGCCCTACGGAAGGCTCACCACCCGAGCTAACCCTGTTAATCTTTTACCTCAGTCAAAAGACCATTCTGGAAACAGAGATGTTGGGTTTTTCCGTCTGGTTTCTTGTAAATCCATTCCTCTTTCTGCTCATCTAAGTCGAGAGATTCATTGATAGCATCCGGTCTTCCCCAGGCGTAGAAGACCATATGAGTATTCATTCCTACTACTACTTTCCCTTGTAGAATTAACTCCTGCATGTCCTCGGGCCACCCCGACTCTTTAACCGCAAAATACTTGTCCACCTCATCTAGATCGCCCTGAATTATCACACCCAGACTTCTGTGCACCCATTTGGTGTAAACCACTTTTTCACTCTTTGTTTTGTTGTCTATTTTCGTCTTGGCATCAATGGCTATCCATTTCGCCTCGTAGTCAGTAAAAGTATCGGGGATTTCTGCTATGGTTTCTTTTGCCAGTTGACCAATGACTCTGTACTTGGTTCCAGGGCCTGAGCGGATGTTGGCTTTCTTTCTGAAGACAAAATATGCTGCCTGTGTTTCTGCGACTACTCCAAGCAAAAGCATGATACAGAATAAGACGACCGTATATTTTCTGGCTCTCATCACTCATTCCTTTCCGCCCAGACTATTACAGCAATAGAGGTATTCTTTTTCCATATTTTGGCAGCAAGTAATATGCCAGAGAGGAAAGGATAAAGGGCAAGTGATAAGGTTCGCTTTGCCGGTTTTTGCATGAAAGCGCATTGAATCATTGGACGATTTCTATAAAGATAATGAAACTATGCGCAAAAACGGTACGACCTTTGCATTTTAATTAATGTTCGTCGTTACTCCTGATGGAGGGATATAAGATGAAAAAAACTGCAGCCTTCGTGGCCCTAGTAATTATTTTGATAACTTTGAGCTTTCCTTGCCCGTCCTCTGCCGACAAAAGCTTTAATATTCACTCGCCCCTCGGTGGACTTATAAAACTTACCATCACCAGTTGTGCTCTCAAAAATATCCGGGTTTATGATTTTGACTTCTCAAGCAGCGGGGACGTTTTTAACATGGTTGCCGCTCCCCACGGCTCCTCAGGTTCAATTAACACCATCTCAATTGAATTCCATGAGGGATCAACCCTGGTGCAGAGTGATTTAGTCGACATAGGCCCTGATAAGACGGCGCAACAGGTATACTGCCCCCAGAGTTTTGATCAGATAGTAATAGATTGCTTCGGCTAACGAGAGCGAATTGCAGAGACTAAGATATGATTCACCGTAGCGATATTCACCATTGATTCGGGACTTGCTCTTGCAGGAGGCGAAGATGATAAGGTCTTGCTTCATCCTTGAAAGCGGCAGCACTGAAAAAAAAGTATTTCCCTTTTACCAGAGGCTCACCATCGGCAGGCATTCTTCCAACGACATTACCCTGGCGGACCGCATGGTGTCCAAGCGGCATGCTGTGGTTGGCCGAGTCAAAGGTCGTATTGTAGTGAAAGACCTGGGTAGCCGAAATGGTACTCTTGTCAACGGTGAGAGGGTGGGAAAAGCAGTTCTTACAAGTGGAGACAGACTGAAAATCGGCAGTGCGGTCTTGCGTTTTTTTAAAGAAGATGAGCGTGGCAAGGGTGACCTTGATGGTAGTTCCACCACTTCCAGGGGAGTGCAAAAGTTAGGCGAGTATTTGATAGAGGCCGGTATTGTTGATGAATTCACCTTGCTAAGGGTGTTGGGAGAGGAAGAAAAAAGCCAAACCATCGACCAGATGCTCCTTGACACAGGAGTTCTGGATGATTTGAACATAGCCAAGTCCCTGGCTAGACAGTTGAAAATTCCTTTCCTTCGGCTGAAAGATATAGAAATTCCTCAAGAGGTCTATTCGCTGGTGCCTGTGGGAGTGGCAAAAACCCATTTGCTCCTACCGATCAAGGTATCCGAGGGCAAGCTCTTGGTGGCAATGGCCAACCCCCTGGACTCAGATGCGATCCAGGCTGTAAGGTTGGTGACCAGGATGAAGATTGAAGTAGCCGTAGCTCCGCGGCAAGATCTTCTTGAGACCTTTGTGAGGATTTACCCGGTGGAATTTCTGGACCAGGTGCTTCAAGGAGCTCCAGATGATGACGAGGTCACCATCGAGCTTTAGGCCAATTAACGAACAAGGTGGTGAGCAAGTCTCAAAGTTATGGGTGTCAGGTGTCAGGAAGGGGAAACACAAAGACTGAAACCTGAACACTGAAACCCGAAACCTCAAATTTTTCGTCATCTTTGCCGGCAAAGCCACTTAAACATGACTTGGCCCACAGAACCAAATTTTCTATGAATGAATATAAGGGAGAAGGATATGAACAAAAGCATATTTAGCCTGATACTTTTGTTAGGATTGACTGGAGGGCTGGCTGGCGGCATTCTTGCCAGTCATTTTTTCGTAACCGCTCCTGTCTTGGCTGCCAAGACCTCAGAGCCGCAGAATATTGTTGCGGCGGAAGAGTTTCGTTTGCTGGATAAAGAAGGAAGAATCCTCTCGACTTGGGGAATGTATGCAGGCGGCCCCGGGATAGTGTTGTTCAATAAGAACGGACAATTCCGTGCGGTCTTCAGTTTGACCTCTCCTGAGGAGGGCCCAGTGCTTACCTTCGCTGACAAAGATGGCGTCCATAGAGCAACTGTGGGATTAGGGGTCAAGAGACAGCCTTATCTCACTCTACGAGATCAAGCTGGCAAAGAGCGCATCTCCTTATCGCTGGATGTGGACGGTGATCCCTACCTGGTTCTTTATGATGAGAAAGAAAATGAACGGGCAGTCCTTGGTACCATGGAATTGACCAAGATAAGAAGGACGGGCGCTATTAAAAAGGGTTCCATCTCTTCTTTTGTTCTACTTGGTGCAGACGGTGAAGTTACCTGGAAAGCACCTTAGAAAAAAAATTTCGTATTTCGAATTGCGGATTGCCAATTTGAAGAGGTATGGAGCATAGGGCATAGCATAGAGTCAAAACATTTTGACATTACTATACCTCGCTACTGGCTACCTGGATTTAGAATTGCTCTAATCTGATTCTATCGTTGCTACTTCCTTAGGAATTGCTAAATCTACTACCTTACCGTCCCTTAAAACCTTCATCTCAAGATTGCCATTATTTAAGCCTACGACTTTTTTTCGGATTTCGCAGGTGTGTTCCAATTCTGCAGAAACTGTTACACCTTTAACTTCAAGCACTATATCGCCACCCAGGAGGAGCTGTCTTCCAGCAATTTCCACTGGTATGACTCCCGGCCTGAGACCAAGCCTGTTCCCCGGCGAATCATCTGCCACCCGTTGAATCAAAAGCCCTGCATCTTGGGGCACGTTTAGGGCCTTCGCCAGGGCACCTGAAACCAAGTAAGCCTCGAGACCAGTCCAGACCGATCCTTGCTCGATAAGCAAATGCTTGGCTGTGTTAATACTGGCAGCGAAACCCAACCCCTCTGAACCTCCGGAGTAAGAGAGAATATGGCTTACTATACCAATGACTTTGCCGTCCATACTGAACATGGGACCACCTGAATTGCCTTTGTTAATTGCGGCATCGGTCTGAAGAAACTCAATGGGAAGCAGGGAATTACAGACAACTTCGGGATGTCTTCGACCGCTGATATAGCCAACCGTCAAAGTATGATCCACGCCATAAGGAACTCCAATGACGAAAATCTCATCTCCAATATTCACATTATCCGAATCGCCCAGTTCCGCCACTGCTAAATTATCAGGGACCTCATTGAGTTGAAGCAAGGCCACATCAGCTTGGGTAGCAGACCCTAGCACTTTGGCCCCCACCATGCTGCCGTCTAGAAACCTGACCATGACCGTGTCTGCCACCTGGACTACATGTGCGGCTGTCATAACTAAACCATCTTTGGAAATAACAATACCAGATCCGAGCCCGCCTTTGCCGAAGGTTACCGCTTGCCCGGACTGCAGGCTTGCATAGCCACGTTCTTTAGTAAGGATCACAACCACTGCCGGATTGACCTTTTTAAAAACTTTACTCAGATTAGCTGCTCCGACAGGAGAAGTAAGAACTGAGAAGCTGAGGAGCAGAAAAGGGAAAAAATGCTTAAGACGCATAACGGTTCCTCGATTGCTGGGTGCTTGCCCCTGAAAATCTATGTTATTTTTTCAAGATTTTGTTGAGTACATTTCCACAAAATTGATTTTTAAATTCACAAGCTAAATGTGGAATCTAAATTTGAGTGGAAGTTTAGCCGTAGCACTGTAAGTTAATAACGTGGTCAATATTTATCAAGTGGACAATCAAATAGTCGTAGAGTTCGGAGTTTTGTTACATGGATGATTGGAGGGCTCTTAGCGCTCATTTCGCCACGGGACTAGCGGGCGATATAAAGTAGGTCAGATGGGGGGAACTATCTGGTGGGGTTGAGTTTCGCTTTATAAAGTTGCTCTACTACATTACGCAAAACCTTGTGCTGAGGGGCGGAAGTTTCGGTGAATCTAACGCCCATTCCTGAGGGCGTGCTACTGGCTTTAGAGTCGTTAGGGGCTGACCAAGCTACCTCTGCAGAAATCTCAAAAGGACGTTGGTTCGGGGCCATGATAAAGAGTCTGAGCTTATCATTGGGACTCAAGGGCATATCGCAGCTAATAAATGCCCCTTCATTACTTATATCCCTGGTCTCCGCTACAATGACCCCTCTGTCAGTTATTATAACTACGGGCCATTTCACCCTGATCCTGGTGGGCGCTCTCCGTTCAGTTGCCATATTTGTTTCCAGCTACAGATATAAACCTCATTGGTTTGCAGGTTAGTTAGGTGCAACCTCTATGCCATAAAGGCCTGAACCCTTTGTTGGATCCAATTAAAAAAACCTCGCTTCGACCTTAGCCACAGGAGGTTTATAGATGAGAGTTAGTTCTTTTTAGTTAATAGGATCCTGAACTTGTCCTTCCATGGTTTTTGGACCCATGCGCTTCTTCAAATTGATGCCATTCGTCATGGTTAACCACCTTGTCCTTGTTCATATCCAGAATCTCAAAAACTCGAAGTTCCCCCTGGGGGAAATATGTTATGAACTCTTCCCACGTAACCACACCATCGCTATTGCTATCGACTTCGTGGAAGTGGGCCTCGTATGATTTAGGATCCGGCAGGTCTGTTTGATGAAATTTTTGTTTTTTTGCACAACCTAAAAAAAGCCCCAATGTGAGAGTAAGCGCCAAGGCTATTACAATTCGCTTCATCTGGTTTCCCTCCCATTAGCTCTATTCATTTATTTCTTTCACCTTATGGCTACGGTGAAATCTAACAACAGCAGAGCCTTTGTCAATAGGGTATATGGGTAAAACTCCTGAAGTATTGGAGTGCTGGAGTACAGGTTTTGGATAGATGGGGCTTGAGTTTAAGATTTTTCTGAAGTATCGTCTCACCCACAAGCAGACAGGACTGAGTCAAATGATACCGCTTCGAGACACGACTGATTCTAAAGGCTACCCTATAATAAATACTGCGCTAATAATCGCCAATGTACTGGTGTTTCTGGTGCAGCTAGGGCAGGGAAAAGCATTACAACAATTTATTATCACCTACGGACTGGTTCCAGTCCGTTACTCGGTACCAGCAGTTGCTCAACATTTTAGCCTGGGGCAGCAGGTTTTTGCCTTCCTGTCGTTCATGTTTCTCCACGGTGGTTTCTGGCATCTCCTCGGGAACATGTGGACTCTATATATATTCGGCGATAACGTGGAAGACCGGCTCGGTCCGGTGAAGTATTTGCTGTTCTACCTTCTATGTGGTTTTGCCTCAGGCCTAACCCATTTATTCCTTAACTGGCACTCTCAGCTGCCAACAGTAGGAGCCAGCGGAGCAATCGCTGGAGTTATGGGTGCTTATTTCCTTCTCTATCCCCATGCCAAAATACTGACCTTTATACCCATTTTTTTTATCCCTTATTTTGTGGAAATACCAGCATTCTTTTTCCTCGGCATTTGGTTCCTCTTACAATTCCTTAGCGCTGCTGGAACCCCAGGTCACGGTGGAGGGATTGCCTGGTGGGCCCACATCGGAGGTTTCGTGTTCGGAATGGTCGTGTTGAAACTATTCTTGCGGGCTCCGGAATCGGGAATCAGCAAGCAAATACGTCAAAAAACCAGTAAGAAGAAGAGTCATCTGCTACAGTTAATTAAGCCTAAACGGGTGAACGATGATCCCCGAGTATACGGCACGCTGGTCATTACTCCATTAGAGGCTCGTTTGGGAACCAGAAAAATTCTAAGTATCCCATCAGGATCAAAGAAACGCCTTCTCAAGGTAACTGTGCCATCCGGCACCCGTGATGGAAGGATTCTTAGGCTCTCCGGAGCGGGTGTCAAGTTGGGAGATGGATCCAGACAGGACATCTATCTCCGGATAAAGGTGGCTGAAAGAAATTGAGTTAGTAATACAGAGTCCTGTACATCCAGAGCACTTATCCGCAGGGGGCGATAAGGCCCATTACTTTCATTTATCATTTAGTTATCCGCTTAGAGAGATTATTTAAATATTCGGGCTAGAGCAGGTCGAAAAACTCATACGATACGCGGCCAGTTTGCTTCTCCCAGACTATAAAAGAAGCCTGGTTGCTCATTCCACGTGGATAACCCACCGTTCCGGGATTGACGAAAGAGACTAGCATGATGGGGCTCTCTTCCAAAAGCTTTACGTAGACCTCTGAAGTATGGGTCGGCATGAGATGGCGATAATCAAATTTTCCTTCGGCTAGAAGGAACTGAAAGACACTGGGCATATGGGTATGCCCATAGAAAACTAAGGTTGCGGGTAGTTGTTCCAACTCCTCAAAAAAGTCCCTTTCTTGAAATAAGTATTTGTCCGGATCGGTCCAGGCTCCGTGCACAAAACAGCATTCAGCGGTGACAATGTTCACGGGTAGGTTGGATAGATAGGTAAGGTTGTCTATTGTCAGAACTGATTTGGTCCAGTCGTTTTTTTTAAGG
>JAJDNT010000125.1 GCA_022340515.1 Deltaproteobacteria bacterium | reverse complement strand
AAGGAAGCACGCGAATCTCGCTTAATCTTAGTGCTCTTTGTGTCCTTTGGGGTGAGTAAATGGATCTCCAGCTGATCGGTCGTAGCGGTAGATAGGTGAAATATCCGGATTAATCAGCGGGTGGGCTAGACTTGGGCAAGGAGACGGTAAAGGCCATATGATCTGCCTCGGAGGCATATGAGAGAAGACCGCCCATATTCTTGAGCAGACGGTAGCAAAGTGGCAATCCTATACTCTCACCACCTTCAGCAAAAGGCATGAAAAGAAGTTCCGGGTGTTTAATTTCTTTTTGTGGGGCTGGATTCTTGAACTCGATGTAGAGGTCCTGCTCGCTTTCAAAGGTCCTTATGGCCAGAATGCCACCCTTTTCCATGGCTTCTGCTGCGTTGAGAATCAGATTGACAAAAATCTGCGTCAGTATGTCAGGGTCTGTGTAGACTTCCGACAGATCGGGATAAAGCCTCAATTTGCAGGTAATCCTTCTCAGTTGCGTTTCGGGGGAGAGAAGATCCACACAATGAGTAATAATCCTGTTGACTGAGCATCCTTGAGGGCGGATTTCTACGGGTTTGAGGTAGTTTCTTATTCTAGACAATATCCTCTCCAACCTTTGGGACTCCTGAAGAATAACCTCACATTCGGCTAGATCCGGGAATTTTTGCTGGAGACGGCGGGCAAAACCGCCAAGAGAGACTAAGGGATTGCGGATTTCGTGAGCCACTTCTGCGGCGATAGTGCCCAAAGTATTTAGTTTCTCCCTTTGGACGATGGCTCTTTCCAGTTGCTTCCGCTGGGTGACATCGAAGAACACCCCACTAACGTAGTCGATATTTCCCTTTTCATCGCACTCTATTTGTCCCCGGTCTTGTATCCAGAGGATTTCCCCTGATTTCGTCTTAATCCTGTATTCCCTTACATAAGATTTGTTCGTTTTTAATGCCTGGACAAAAGCTCTCTGGGCAACCTCAAGGTCGCCATCTATGACGAGGTCACTCCACTTAATTTTTCGAGAGTTGAATTCCTCCATGCTGAAACCTGTGAGCAACTGGATCTTTTCATCGATGAAATCCACTGACCAGTCCTGGTATCCCCGGTAAACAATGCTTGGTAGGCTGTTTATCAAATGACGATACCTGGTCTCACTTTGCCGCAGATCTTCCTCGACCCTCTTGCGATCCTCTATCTCTTTTTTAAGTTGCTCGTTTGTGGAGAGCAGTTCAGCGGTGCGCTCTTGCACTCGAAGCTCCAGTTCGGCATGGGCTCTCTGCAGGGCCTCCTCCGCCCGCTTGCGGTCGGTTATGTCTGTAAGCACCCCCAAACTGCCGGTGAATTGCCCCTCCGAATCATAGAATCCCCTGGGTGATATGAGCGTATATACTCTGCGACCGTCTTTTGCTTGCCAGTCGATCTCATAGCTCTTTGCTTCGCCCATTATACGTTTAGCCATTTGATCTTTCATGAAATCCTGGTATTCTTCGTGGACAAATTGCACAAGGTGACAGCCCACCATTTCCTCCCGAGAATACCCCAACATTTCGGCGAATTTTTCATTGACAAAAGTAAATACATAATCACGGTCCGCCATGGCCAAACCCTCGTTCATAGTCTCTACAAGGTGGCGGTAGCGTTCCTCACTTTCCCGAACTGTCTCCTCAGCAAGCTTCCGATTGGTGATGTCACGAATCAGACCATCGTAAGAGAGCAGAGTGCCCTCCACATCGTAGTTGGGCACCAGACTATTGCTCACCCATCTGAGCTGACCATCCTTTCGCATGATTCGATGCTCTATTGATCTGGGTCCGTGGCCGGCCAAAAGATCAGAGGCCTGCGCCCGGACAAGATCCTGATCTTCTGGCGGAACCATTCTGATCCACAGAAAAGGATCTGCGCTAAACTCCTCTGTAGTGTATCCTGTTACCGCCACACAGTTTGGTCCGTGGTGGGTCTCCGCCGGGTGACCTTTTGCCACCCGCACAGTAAACATGTAATCGGTTATGGCCTCGGTAATTTTCCGATAGCGTCTTTCGCTCTCACTCAACGCCTTTTCCGCATGCTTGCTCTGGGTAATGTCAAGGGCAGAAAATATCACTCCTTGTGAGAGATCCGCCGGATCTAGGGCAGTTGATCTCAAATGAACTTCAATCTCACTGCCGTCTTTGCGCCGCCAGCGAGTCTCAATCCCTCCTATGCCCTTCTCTTCAAGGTCCCGGTATTTCTCCCGGCCCACCCGCTCGAATTCCTCCTGGTTTTCGTAAAGGACTCTGGCGCTTTGCCCAATCAATTCTTCTCCAGAGTATCCCAGCATTTCATTCATATAATCACTCACCCAGTGCAGCACTCTGTTGTGGACTAGGCCAATGGCTATGGGCGCTGCTTTCAAAATGGACTTGATTGATGCTTCTCTCTCTTTAAGCGTTTCTGCTACCTTCAACCCTTCGGTTTCCAGGCTGCCACAGAGCTGGCGTAGCTCAACCAGTTCATTAATTAGCTGTTTTTTGGTTTTATTTTCGTCTTTCATCCCTGTGCCTTATGTTGCTGAATAATCCGGGGTAAGGCAAGATGCCAGGATTCTAGATCATTATGCCCCGCAAACTGGGCAGCATTGTCACCTTACCAGCCCTTAGTGAATAGGTAACATTACAAGAGGAAAGCAAGACTTTCAAGAGGAAGATGGTCAGGAGTTTCCCTATCTTTTCCCTTCGGGATTTGCCCGTGTGGTTTTGAGCAAAAGTCCATTGACCTTTATGATCAAGGATATTGCCGGGGGCACAAGTTATATGCTATCCCTATGAGCCCACAGTCTAGAAGAAATGGCTTGCTGACCTGCCTTGCAACCACCCTTCTTTTTCTCGTATGTTTTGTCCACGGTTGACTGGAAGTATAATATGCAGTTTATTAAGGAAAAGTTGCCAAGGGTGGAAATTTTGATGATCGAGGCCGGGGGCCATCAGCTGATCAATCAAACCCTCCCCATGCGAACCGAAGTTATCCAGATTATCGCGGATTACATTGCAGGAGAGGGCAGAAACTGAGGGACCGAATATTGCACTACGCAATTATCACCAATCCCGTCTCAGGCGGAATGACCGTGGACGAAAAGCATTATGCCCTGGCAAGAGCTGCGGAGATTCTCAAGGCAGACATACATGGGCTTGACACTGCCTCAGCCGAAGAATTCAGCAATTGTGCCAGGGACCTTGCCAGCCGATGCGAAGTGCTGGTAGTCGCTGGGGGAGATGGGACTCTCTCCGATATTATCAACTCTATTGATACCAGTAAAAACACCGTAGCCTTTCTCCCCTTGGGGACAGGTAATGCCATGGGGCATGCCTTGAAATACAAAGGCGATCTAGCCGAAATTGCCGTCCGTTTGAGAGACGGCAAGATTCACCAGTTCGACCTGATTAGTTGCAATGAAAAAAGGCGCGCTTTCATAGCCTCGGTGGGTATTGAAGGTACGATAGTAAGGCACTGGCAAAAATCCCGGGCTCGGGGAAGTTCTGGCTTCAAGGCATATTTCCTGGCCACCTTGAGCTCATATTTTCGAGAATATAAAAGAGCCAACGGTATGATCGAGGTGGATGGGAAAAGGATCGAAGCCAAAAATCTCTTGAGCCTCGTGATAGTTAAACAACCCTACTTGGGTTTCGGCATGAAAGTCGTGCCCAGAGCCCGCTTTGATGATGGGCAACTCCACATTCGTTTGGTCAACTCCGGCCTTGTGAAAACTTCCTTTGGCATACTGACTGCCTTCACTTTTGGCAATCTAGTTGGCCAATATCTTACTGGTAGAGAACTTACCGTGCAGTTGGACCGTCCCCTGGTGTCGCAATGTGACGGGAATGAGGGCTGGGAGGCTAAGTCCTTTTCCTTTAAGATTCTACCCAAAGCTTTAAAGATCAAATGTTAGAGATAGAGACCAAACCGGAGGAGATCCCCTCCTCTTGGGAGGAGTTGGATTTGTCTGAACTAAGCGGAACCCTCATGGTCGTGGGGTCCTCGGATGTAGGCAAATCCACTTTCTCCCGTTATCTCTTCAAACGGCTATGTACGATCTATCCTAGGGTGGCCTATCTAGATGGTGACCCGGGTCAATCCACCTTGGGGCCTCCCACCACTATGACTCTGGCCATGGCTGAAAATGGTGACAACTCTTTCCCCCCTCGGGGAAGGAGGTGGCAGGCATTTGTCGGCTCTGTTTCTCCGCTTGGTAATATGTTAGCCGTGCTGATCTGCGCGGCCCGATTGATGGAAGCAGCTCAGAAAGCAGGGGCGCAAGTGGTAATCTATGATACCACCGGGTTGGTAGAAGCCGCCCGGGGGGGAATCCATCTCAAATTGGCAAAGATTGATCTCTTGCGCCCCAAGGTGCTCTTTGCCCTCCAGCGCAATCAAGAATTACAGACCCTGTTGCTGCCTCTGAGACGAAAAAGCCGTATGTTGGTTTTAGAGTTCTCACCCTCGTCGTCGGCACAACGACGCGACACATCAGTTCGCAAGGCCCACCGCGCCGCACAATTCGCCCAATATTTCACCAACAGTTCGCAACTCCAGGTGAACTGGCCCCAGTTTGCGGTGTTGCCTGCGCCGCGATTCAACCTCCACCGTTTGGTGGCGCTGGAAGATGCAGATGGTTTTACCATCGGCCTTGGCATCGTGGCAAAGATTGATCGCATTTACAGGCAAGTCGTATTGCACACACCGGTAGACACACTAAATGGGGTAGATGTTATACGGGTTGGGGATCTGCTGGTTGACCCTGTAACCTATGAAGACAGCCCTCTCACCCGTAAATACTGAGTCCGGGAAGTTTTTCCAACAATGTATTCGTAATCTGCTGTGCATACAGTTGATAAGCCTATGACGGGTGGCTTTCAAATTAGACTCGACTTTACAACTAACTTTGTCAGGACTGAGCTTGAGAGCTGGGATTTTCCCGCAGCGGCGTATGTTGCCAGCCTATGCCAACTCCAAGAGAATAGTCTACCCAAGCAATATAGCAGAGGCTGGCAATATCCGCAGCTCGGGCTGCCATCTCCTTGGGTTCGAAGAACCTCCACCCGGCAGGAATAGCAGACCGAGCGTAAGCGGAGGGAATGTCCCAGCTCTCAAGTGATTGCACAGAGTAAATACAAAAGCCGGAGTGAAAAAACCATTCCTTGTGTTTCTTCTGGAGTGACTGTGGCTGTAAAGATCGCTATGGAAGGAGAAAATACAGGGCTTTAGCTTTTGTATTCCGATGCCAAGCCTGTGTAGTGTCCATCATTGGCTCGAATTATGTCGTCTTTGCTGGTGTCGTCCGTCAAGACTGGTGCACTCGTCCTATCTTTGCCCATGCTGAACAGGTCATAGTCAGAATTAAGGGGTTCGCCTTTGCCTTTGCCTTTGCCCTTGTCCCCTAGTGTCCGCCTCTTTTCTTCCGAATCAGGCGAGGTATCGAAATTGATATACTGATAAGGAGTCTTCCAAGGATCCAGTATAGTTGATCGATCCAACTCACCCAGGGTGTCTGGTAGCCGGTCGTTGGTGTGCCAGAACTCCAAGATCTCTTTTTCCAGTCCCCGGATCTCCGCTATGGCCCGGGTATTTTTTGCCTTGTCGATGAAATGAGAGTAGACTCCTATTCCTATAATGGTGAGAACAGCAAGCACACCTATGACCACGATTAGCTCAACCATAGTAAACCCTTGAGACCGTTGAGTCCTTTCGGAAAAACCATATGGAAGAGTGTTCCTATAAAAAATTGACATCTGCCTCTCCTGGAGTGTCACTTATTTTTGTTAACCTATGAATTCTTCCGCAGGACTTTTCTCTTCTTGCTCCTCACTCTCCTCCGGACTAACCCGAAAATACTTGACCCGATCTATAAGATCTTCAAGAAGCTTACGGTGTTGTTTGAGGAGCTCTTGATCCGGATTTCCTCCCCCATGGTCATTGTTAGCCCCTTGCTCTAGGACCGTCAATGAATCGATGGCTCTTGAGCCTGCCTGCTGTATGGATTCACACTGATCCGCGAGAACATTTATCATCTCATTGAGAGCCTCGTTTTCTCGGTGCAAGTAATCGCTTTTTCTTATCTGCACCCGGAAGTTCAAGGCCCCTTTGGCAATTTCTGCAAAAGCCCAACGAAACCTATAGAGAGGGCCTATTAGTCGATGAAAGATACGTACCGAATGAATGCCCAATACGCACACAATGGCGATTATTGCCGGCCACACTCGTGAATGAAGGGTAAGAAGTTTTTCCGCAGCTGCCACCCGAATTTCCCAACTCAAATCTTCATTGCTCATGGCCAGTATGTCTGGAACAAATAGGCAGACTACTAGAAATAGTACTATCACCAGACTGTAAGTGACGACTATGGCCAAGACTCTATATTGCAGCGACCGATCGACGATAGAATATTGCTGACGTCTCGTCCTTGCTGTCATGACTACTCCTCATGGGCATATTGACGAACCCCGCCCATTTTAAGAAATCCAAAGTGAGAACTTGTATTTAGGTTTTTTATCTTTCCGTAAATGCAGAACTTGTG
>JAJDNT010000112.1 GCA_022340515.1 Deltaproteobacteria bacterium | reverse complement strand
AAAAGCTGGGGCAAATTCTCGTCCAGCAAAAGAAGATCACCGAGCGAGACCTCCTTGAAGCCCTGTCCCTCCAACTTGACTTGGAGGTGGTTGAAAGTATTGATGATAAGGAACTCCGCTTTGACCTAGTTGAAAAACTGCCCATTCAATATCTGAAGAAGCACCTGATTTTTCCATTTCAGACTGAAGAGGGTACCCTACGGATGGCGGTAAATGATCCATTAGACTTGGAGGTCTTGGACGATCTCCGGATTTTATACGGTGCTGATGAGATAAAACCGGTCCTGGTGCCGGCTCGAGAGATTGTTTCCGCCATCAATCGCACCTATGGTCAGGCCAATGACACTGCGGAGCAAATCATCCAGGACATGGACCAGGGGGAGGAGAGTCATCATCTTTTCACTGAGTTGGAAGAGGGAGGGGACCTACTAGATGAGACTAGTGAGGCACCCATAATCAAGCTGGTCAATCACATTTTTGGCCAGGCCGTTAAGAGTCAAGCCAGCGATATCCATATTGAGCCCTACCAGCAGCACTTGCAGGTGCGCTTCCGTTTGGATGGCGTATTGCACAACGTGCTCAGCCCGCCCCGCAGACTACATGCGGCTATAGTTTCGCGAATTAAGGTAATGGCTCGGCTGGACATTGCCGAAAAGCGTCTGCCGCAAGACGGTCGCATGGAGGTAAAGATTGGCGAGCGCCTTGTGGATGTTAGGGTTTCTTGTCTGCCCACTGCATTTGGTGAACGGGTGGTGTTGAGGTTGCTGGAAAAGAGCGGCAAACTTCTCAGCCTCGAGGAAATCGGGATGACGCCTGTAGCGCTGGCTGAGATGAAAAGACTGCTGCAGCTTTCTCACGGAATAATTCTAGTGACCGGGCCCACAGGAAGTGGTAAGACCACCACGCTCTATGCAGCGCTCAGTCATATTAACTCTCCGGACAAGAACATCCTCACCATTGAGGATCCAATTGAATATCAGCTAGACGGCATTGGCCAAATGCAGGTGAGCCCCAAAATAAACCTCACCTTCGCCAGCGGCCTGCGCTCTATGGTTCGCCAGGATCCAGACGTAATTCTGGTCGGCGAGATTCGCGATCGGGAAACGGCAGACATAGCTATTCACGCGGCACTTACAGGGCATCTTGTTTTCTCCACTTTGCACACCAATGACGCAGCGAGCGCCGTAACCAGGCTCACTGACATGGAGATAGAGACTTTTCTGGTGTCCTCGGCGGTGCAGGCGATCATTGCCCAGAGATTGGTCCGCCTTCTTTGCCCCCACTGCAAAGAACCGTACGAACCAGAAGAAGCTCAGTGGCTTGAACTGGGTCTAACAAAAGACTTGGCAGGACCAATTTTTCGGGCGAAGGGCTGTGAAAAGTGCTTGGAAACCGGTTACCGCGGACGGAGCGGAATTTACGAGTTTCTCCGGATGAGTGAATCGATAAAGGGGTTGGTGCTCCAGACCTCGGATGCTAACCAGATAAACAAAGCTGCGAGGGCAGAAGGAATGGTGAGCCTCCGTGAGGATGGAATTCAGAAGGTGATTGAGGGGAAAACGACTGTTAGCGAGGTGTTGCGGGTAACGCAGGTGTGATCAGCGTTTAATGCGCTGATCAGGAGGCAGCAGGCAGTGAGCATAGCGAGACGGCCGAGACAGTTAAAGCAAGAGCCTTCTGAACGCTTCAGTACCCGGCTTCTCGTCTCGCCCGACGTCACGTCTCGCTTGAACCGCGGAGCGGTGAGTAGATGCCGGTATTTGAATATGTAGCCATAGATAGGGCTGGGAAAAGCCGCAAGGGAATCATTGATGCGGACAGCGCCCGGGCCGCCAGACAAAAGCTGCGATCAGACGGTATCTACCCCAGTAGCTTGGAAGAGACCCATGCCGAAGAAATCAGCGAAAGACCAAGTCGGCTGCAATTCAAATTTCCCTTGCGAAGGGTGCGCAGAGCAGATTTGGTTAGCACCACTCGGCAGCTTGCAACCCTGCTCTCGGCAGGGTTACCTCTGGTGTCTGCCCTGAGCGGTGTGCTTGAACAGGTAAAAAAACCGGCCTTGCGCAAGGTTCTCTCACAAGTGCGAGAGCGGGTCAAAGAGGGAATGAGTCTGGCCAACGCTCTCATGGAACACAGCTTCGTGTTTCCCTCAGTATACACCGCCATGATCAATGCTGGGGAAACTTCCGGCACTTTGGAACTGGTGGTGGAAAGACTGGCCGACTTTGGTGAGCAGCAGCTGGCCTTGCAAAGAAAGATCCGGTCGACTCTGGCATATCCGATCCTAATGCTAATCGTTGGTGTGGGGGTGGTAATTTTCCTCATGGCTTATGTGATTCCCCGAGTTACCCAGATTTTTGTAGAAATGAAGCAAGAATTGCCACTGCCCACGACGATCTTGATAGGAGTGAGTGAGCTCTTTCGGAGATACTGGCCTCTGGCTCTTTTGGCCATTATTGCTTGCTTATTTGCAGCTCGCTATTACGTGAAGACCGATAAGGGCCGCCGCCGCTATGACAAATTAACACTAAAACTGCCTATAGTGGGGCCCATTGTAGAGAAAGTAGCTCTGGCGCGCATTACCAGAACCTTGGGGACCCTGCTACACAACGGCGTACCCTTACTAAGCGCTATGGAGATTGTTCGCAGCCTGGTGGGTAATGTAGTTCTCGGGCAAGCCCTAGAGGAGGCCCGTCAAGAAATAAGTGAGGGGGCAAGCATCACTACCCCATTGGCACGGGGTGGAGTTTTTCCTCCCTCTGTTATCCAGATGATTTCGGTGGGAGAGCAGAGTGGCAATCTGGAAGGGATGCTGTTCAAAGTCGCCGAGACTTTTGACAGTGAGGTGGAAACCAGCGTGACCACCCTGACCTCGTTGTTGGGTCCCTTGATGATTCTTTTCCTTGCCTTTTTTGTGGGTTTTGTGGTGCTAGCGGTGCTCTTGCCTATTTTTGAGATGAGCCACCTCATTGGATAGGGCACAGGGCATAGAGCATAGGGCATGGGGCAATACAGCTGGTAGCAGACAGCTGACAGCGTGCAGCCAGGAAAGACTCGGGGAGGTAATAACTTTAGGCATTTTAGCTCACTTTAGTTCATTTTAGGCATTTGCAGAGAGGGGTTTGACATGTATCAGGATTTCTTCGGCCTGCGGTGTAAACCATTTGGGAACACCCCTGATCCGAACTTCTTCTATTTCGCCCCTGACCACCGGCAGGCAATAATCTCCTTGAGCAAGGGTATCGAAGATAGATGTGGCCTCATGTTATTGCTTGGTGAGGTTGGTACGGGGAAAACCACGATTTGCTGTCATATCCACAGCCACGACGGCTACTTATCCGGCTATTTCAATTACCCGTACCTAACTGAAGTCGAATTTCTGAAAACAGTAAACAAGACCCTGGGAGTCCCGGTTGGCGATGGCTCACGGTATTCCACTACGAAGGAACTGCAACAATACCTGCTGGACAAGGAACAAAAAAGAAAACCTGTAGTCCTTATCGTCGATGAGGCCCACCGACTAGCCATACCTATTCTGGATGAAATTTTGATACTGTCTAATTTGCAAGTTGCCAATGCGCATCTTCTGCAAATAATCTTGGCCGGCCAGCCCTCACTTTTAGATACCCTCAGACATCCACGCCTAATATCCCTCAACCAGCGAATAGGGATAAGATGCGAATTACCTAGACTGGATCGGGCGAATACCATCGATTATGTGTGCCACCGTCTAACGAAGGCCGGCTGCACCAATCCATCCTTTTTTAGCAGCCAGGCTTTGGAGAGTATCTGGGAGAGATCCCGTGGTACACCCAGGCTGATAAATCAGCTCGGCGAAAGGGCTCTTAATGAGGCCTACCAGCATGGCAAGAAAAGAGTGGGAAAGCGCGAAGTAAGGCAGGTAGCCAATGATCCCCTCTACCAGCCGTTGTATGGAGCTTTACCCACACCGGGTTCAATGAGAACTGCCTTTGCCGGCGCAGTTTTTACCCTTGCTTTAGGGGTGTTTTTTGGGCTCTGGTATTTTGGCTTTGGTAGCAAATACTTTTCCCCGGTGAGCGGACCGACCGCTCAGTTGTCTGCAGAGAACCGTACCTTGATCAGGAAACCAATAGTAATGCCGGAATTTGCCCAAAACCTAGCAGAAAAGCAGACCGATGGAACTACAGTGGAACAAGAGGGGACAGTACCAGTTGCCCTTTACGGGGAGGAGGCAGAGATAACGCCTGATTATAATAGTACTGAAATGACCGGCATTAGAGAACCTCTAGCGACTCCAGATTTGCTGCCAAATATCAAGCTGAATGCCATAGCCTGGGATAAAGACCCGGAAAATAGTATAGCCGTTTTGAATGACAGGATTGTGCGTGAGGGCGATTTTTTCGGAGACGTCAGGGTGTTGCGGATTAAACCCAATCATGTTGTCTTGCTTCAGGGTGACGTTCACATAATCAAGAAGATCCATAAAGAAGAAAGAGAGCAAATTCTTGAAATCGGTGCGGCGGAAATCAGCGTTTACGAGGAAGACATCACAGAGCCGCAGGCTGATGAGGATTCCTCTCTAAGAAATTACAGTCCAATTATCAACTTCGATTACAGGACGTCCAAAATAACTCCTGAAGCATATAAGAAATTGGACAAGCTTGCTGCCCTGGCAAAATTGAGCCCAAGCTACGGGATCGTCATCCGCGGATACACAGACGATGTGGGGACATCCAGATTCAATGAAAGGCTCTCGAGGTCTCGGGCAAGAATTGTTAAACGCTATTTGGTTGAAAAAGGCATAAGTCCCGAAAGAATTGAAACCATCGGGATGGGAGAATCTGACCCCCTTGTGCCAAATGATACCCCAGAGGGGAGAGCGTCAAATCGGCGGGTAGAGATAGAGTTGGTGCCGGCTAGCGGTTAGTCAAGGTTAAAATTGGGAGGCGGAAGGATGGAATTGAGGCGTTGTGCGGTCAGGCTTGTATTTAACAGATCCGGCTTCACCCTGATCGAGATAATGGTAGTTATTATTATCCTCGGCATATTGGTAGGGCTAATCGTACCACGTTTTATGGAGAAGCCGGAAAAGGCAAGGGTCGTAAAAGCCCAAATGCAAATAGAGAGTATTTCCGCGGCCCTGAAAGAATACAAGCTTGACAGCGGCGACTATCCTACCACTGAGCAGGGATTAGAGGCCCTGGTAGAGAAACCCTCCATTGGAAAGATTCCCAAGAGGTACCCGGAGAAGGGCTACCTCCCCAAGATTCCCAAGGACCCTTGGGGAAATGATTATGTCTATATCAGTCCAGGGGAGCACGGCGATTTTGATCTTATCTCCTACGGCGCTGATGGCGAGGAAGGCGGCGAGGGAAAAAATGCCGATGTGCAGAGTTGGGAGATCGAATGAACCGCAAGGCTTTACTCTGGTGGAGCTTGCCGTCGTTCTTCTGATCCTGGCGGTAGTCCTTGGACTGGTCCTCCCGGAAGCTTCATCCTTTTTGTTTCGCAGCGATCTGAAAGCAAGCTCAAGGCGGTTGGCAGGGGCGGTGTCTTACGCCAGAAGCCAGGCCATGTTGGAAGGACGGCTCTGGGAACTTACTCTGGATCTGGACGCAAACAGCTTCTGGGCTGCAGCTGTAGATGCAGATAAGGAAGGCTTATCGTCTGAGCTCGAAAAGGTCAAAAAGCGGAAACTTGCGGGAGAAGTCCGTTTCATAGATGTGAAGAAGTTGCCTGATGAGACGAAAAGCGCTGGCCGTGTCGCCCTCAATTTCCATCCAAAAGGTTTGGTTGAGCCTGCAGTGATTCATCTGGCCGGTCATGGCAAACAAATCCAGACTATATTTGTCAAAGCATTCAATGGCCGTTTGGTAGTGAAGGATGGTTATTTGGACTAGACGCATAGAGCATAGCGCAGAGCGCATAGCGTCAGTCATTACGTGGTTGAGATGGGATACTTCAGGACAAAAACCAGAGCACAAGGCTTCACACTTTTGGAAGTGCTGGTGGCGGTTGCCATTTTGGCGATTGCTATGGTGGCTATTCTCAAGGCCAATGTGCAGAGCCTTGACATGCTGACAAAAAGCAGAGAAACGAGCACGGCTTCACTGTTGGCAGAGAGCAAGCTGGCAGAGGTCGAGGCCGCCGGTGTGTCAAAGTGGACTGAATTGCGGGGAGATTTTGGTGAGGATTATCCGGATTATACCTGGGAGGTGGAGACTTCGAGCACTGAAGTGGAAGGGCTTGTTCGTGTAGTGGTAATAGTCCAGCGGGGAGGAGCTGCACCCGGTGGTGAGGTCAGGATAGAGGAGCTGCTTTTTGCACAGTGATGGGGAAGATTAGCATTGGGCATAGAGCATAGAGCATAGAGAAGAAATCGGATTTTAAAATCCCAAATGTGTTTTTTGGTCTGGCCAATTTGAGAGTGATTACTAGGGAATGATTGTTAAACTAGAAAACTATAAAAAAGCATTGCTGCAGTCCCTTAATTCGCTATGCGCTATGCGCTTTGCGCTATGCCGCAGGTGTGCATCTGTGGTCGGATGCTTTGAACGTCGTAATGCGGGCTTTACCTTGCTGGAAATCCTCATCGCCATCGCCATTCTCGCTCTGGTTGTTTCCAGCCTCTACGGAGCTTACAGTGGTACATTGGACACCACCGAGAAGGTGGAAAATAGTAGGGATGTTGATCAGGTGGCTCGAGTGGCCCTGATGCAAATGGTGGATGACTTCAAGTCCCTCTACTACCAGAAAGCAAAAGGAGAGGACGAGGCGTCACCCTATAGTTTCGGCGGTGTCACGGAGGTAGAAGGGGAGGGGGGAGCAATCGTCGCCTTCGCCACTACCTCGCGCCTGGATTTTGACATGACCTTTCCCAGTCAGCGAATAAACCGAGTTAGCTATATTATCGAGAAACAGCCAGATGATGAAAAGCTTTATCGACTTGTGCGGAGGGAACTCCCTTTCGCTGATTTGTCCGGGGAACGGCAAGAGGTTGTGGTTGAGATTGCAGATGGCGTAGAGTCATTATCCTTAAACTACTTTGATGAGGAGGGTCAGCAATTTAATCAATGGGACAGCAAGGCCGAAGGGCTTTTGCCCCGTTTGGTCCGTATTAGGTTGCGGATGGCAGGAGACAAATCTAGGGTATTTTATACTTCCGTGGCCATTCGACCGCAGGAGGGACAAGACAGCGGGTAGAGGCCACTAGGCACCAATTCGGTCAAGTTTAGTGCTTAGTGCCTATTGCCTAGTGAAGGGAAAGCCGGGGAACAGGTTAACCAGGAATGAAAAGTGCTAATAAATTGCAAGTGAAAGACTCGGGAGCGGCACTCATCCTGGTGTTGCTTATGGTGAGCATTCTAGTGGTTTTAGTGCTGGAAACCATTCGTGCCATGCAGGTAGAGGGGGCAGGTGCCCGCCATTTTCGGGATAGTCTTCAGGCCGAGGGTGTGGCAAAGTCCGGGGTGAATCTGGCCATATCCCTGCTAGCAAATGATCTGGCCGAGAACGAGGTGGACCATCCAGGAGAGCCTTGGGCTAGGATGACGGAAGCCGATGCTTTACCGGTGCAATTACCAGAAGACGGGACTTTAGAAGGAAAGGTGGAAGACGAGGCAGGTAAATTTCCCATCAATTACCTGGTGGATAAAGATGGCAAACCGCAGGACATCTATCAGAAGGTTTTGACGGGGCTGCTAAAAAACAAACCTTTTCAGATGGAGGAAGCGGAGGCAGAAGGCTTGGTAAAGGCAATTACAGACTGGTTAGACAGGGATGATGAGACTGCGGGAGAGTTCGGGGCGGAAACTGACTACTACCAACAGCTAGAGCATCCCTATGAGTGTAAGAACGGTCCATTCACCTCGCTGGCCGAATTGCAGCTAGTTAGAGGTATGAGCGAAGAGCTGTATTTTGGCACGGAGGAAAACCCTGGTTTAAGGGATCTTCTCACAGTTTATGGTGATGGTAAAATCAACATAAACACTGCAGGTCCTTTTATTCTCAGAGCTCTGGTGAGTGAGAGTGTTTCTGAGGATACAGCTGAGGCCTGGGCGGAAAGCGTCGTGGCTTACCGTGAGGAACCAATGCACTGGGACTTTCTGGCAGAGACGGATTGGTATCGAAACAGGATGGCGGGATTCAACGACATTAGCCTTCCAGCTGAGCTGGTAACAACTAAAAGTAACCATTTTTCTGTAAAGTTGACAGGTAAAACGGGAGTGGGAAGGAAATCCATTTTTGCCTGCCTGGAACGGAATAAATCAGAGAAAGAGGAAGGGCAGGTAAAGGTCTCGATACTTTATTGGGAGGAGTATTAATCAAAGACGGTCGCATGGGGCATAGAGCATAGAGCATAGGGCGAAAGATGGAATTTTCGAATTGAGTCGGCCCGCCAGGGTCAGACTTCGGCAGGCGGGTCTAATATTATTAGGCAATCGTTGGCTGGTCTGATTCTTGCTGTGAAGGCAATGGGGGTGAATTGATCCATGCCGGAGAAAATTCTCGGAATTGATATTGGCAGCAGCCGTGTAAAGGTGGTTCAGGTAACCCGTGGCTTCAGAGTTAACCAAATGACGGGTTATGGAAGTACCAGGTTGCCGGCGGATGCTGATCCCCTCCAGGTGGCCACCGCTCTGGTGGAACTTATATCGGAGCAGAATCTGGAAAGCGACCGCTATCTAGTGGCCCTGCCCACGAATGAAACATTTTTGAGAAGACTCAGCTTTCCCTTCTCGGCAGAACGCAAGATTTCCCAGGTAATAGGTTTCGAGTTGGAGCCAGGTCTGCCTCTACCCCTTAATGCGGTTCAGATTGACTTTGTCAAGACGGAACCCCGCCCGGAAGGTACTCACGGAGTACTTGCCGCTGCCTTCCCCAAGGGTGTCCTGGACCCCTTGTTATCAGCGTTCCAGGAAGTTGGAATTCAGCCGGAGGTGGTTGACCTGGACGGCAGTGGTTTGTTTTTTATTGCCGGCCAACTCAAGCAACTCCTGCCGGATAAATTCGCCATTCTGGATATTGGTCAGGGCAAGAGCAATCTTTTATACCAGAACCGGGGAAAGGACACCTACCTGCGGTCGCTCACCATGGGCTGCGGTCAAATGTCTCGAAACGTTGCAGAGATCTTGGGGATATCGGTTGATGAAGCCATGGAGAAAATTTTTTCCATCGGTTTGAGTGAGGAGGAAAGTTCAGCGGCAAAAGATTCTGTTCGAGGTGCTGTTATAAGCCAAGTTGAATTATTAGCTCGCGAGATTGAACTATCATTGATGGCAGCTAAGGTGCAGGATCGTGAGTTGTGGCCAGAGCTTTTGCTATTGAACGGGGGAGGTTCACTCATAAAAGGTCTGCCAGAGGCTTTGGAGAAAGCCCTGGGGATCCAAGTACGTTGCCTGGTGGACATGGAGGATCTGGGATTACTCGGCCATTTTGGCGACCACATGGCGGATGTGCCGGTGTTTTCAGTGGCAGCAGGTTTGGCCTTTAAAGGCGCAAGTCGCAGAATGGGATTTAACTTTCAAGCTGAAGAGATACGGGGGCAAAATCCACTGATAAAATGGCGACAACAGGTGAGCTACGGCCTGGTAGCGTGCGCAGTGGTGGCTTTTGCCTGGCTCGGTTCAACTGGGATAGATATCTATGCAAAAAATAAGAGACTAGCCCTAATAAACCAGAGTGTCGACGAGGTTTTTCACCGCACGGTGCCGCAATTTAAGGGATCAGTACGGCCAGAACAATACGCAAGCATTGTCAAGAATAAGATTGACGAATTAAACCAATCGGTAGCTCTCTTTGGGGCAGAAGCCAGACAGCATTCATCGGCTGAGTTGCTTAGAATCATCAGCGAAGCAATCCCGAAGGACTTGGATGTAACTGTAAGCTTGTTGACCGTAGATAATGAGCGGGTCAGGTTGAGCGGTCGAGCAGATGGTTTCAAGACTGTT
The DNA here is from genome assembly GCA_022340515.1 of Deltaproteobacteria bacterium. Taxonomy (GTDB): domain Bacteria; phylum Desulfobacterota; class Syntrophobacteria; order BM002; family BM002; genus BM002. Next base: position 11,516 of record JAJDNT010000112.1, on the reverse strand, counting down.
GACGGGGTAAAAAATCGTTTGGTGGCTTTAGAGGACTTCGAGGAAGTTACAATCACCGGGGCGAAGGCGGCAACAGATGGTAAGGGGGTGCAGTTTGGTCTGGAATTACTTCGCCAGCAACTCAGTGGAGAAGGTTCATGATGCGGTTTACCCGTAACCAGTTACTTGTAGCCCTAGGTAGCATTTTGGTGCTTCTATTAGTGAGCCTATGGATAGTGCGACCAATTCTGGCACGGAGACATAACTTGGCAGTGAAGATTGAGCAGAGCGAAAAGCGGTTCCAGGAGTTGATTCATCTCGAGCGAATGTACAAAGAATTGAAGGCAGAAAGTGGGCGAATCGAGAGTAATTTGAGCCAGCGTTCGAGAGACTTCACTTTATTTGCCTTTCTAGAAGGTTTGGCTGGCCGCGACGGGATAAAGGGGCAGATCGAATTCATGCGACCTTCTGTGAAACAACTTAGTGACAAGCATCAAGAAGAACAGGTGGAGATGCGCTTCAAAGGTGTGACGCTTGAGCGGCTGATCCCTTACATCTACCATATTGAGACCGCACGCGAACAAGTGCGCATCAGGAGACTCACCATCAGGCCGCAACAGCGAAATCCATCTCAGCTGGAAGTAAGCTTATTAGTGGTAACTCGTAAACTGAGCGGGGCGGCCCAAGTGGTGGGGGGCAAGGAAGCATAAGGAGATTGCGGATTGCGAATTTCGGATTGCGGATTTGGGAGGGCATAGAGCATAGAGTAATTAGTTATTATTCCGGATATCCGCCTAGGGCGAATTCCGGAATGACAGAGTTGCTGGGCAGACCCGGCAACTCAACTTCTGACACGACTTATTGTGTGTTAAAAGACATTTAGGGCGGGAATTACCCCGCCCGTTTCACTTGGCAGTAGATAATGAGACGGGTGCTGACAAAAAGAGTAATAGGTTACTCTCTCTGGGCGGTGGTTCTCACCGTGGTTCTGGTGATATGGCGCTTTCCCTATGAGAGCTTGCAAGAGAAACTTGAGGCGGTGGCAAGCGCAAGTTTGGGATTCAAGTTTGATCTCACAGACATGTCCTTTACCCTACCGCCTGGGCTTAAATTCGCTAAATGCACTGTTAGATCGATGGATCCGGCAAACAAATCGCTTTTTGAAGCGACCAAAGTTCACAGTCGCTTTAAGCTTCTTCAGCTGCTAAAGGGCAATCTTGCCTTTACCGTTCGCAGTCAAGCCTATGGAGGATCGTTGAGTGGAGACTTCCGCCTGGCGCCAATACATAATTTTAAAAACTATCGGATGCGGGTGTGGGCCAAGAAGGTTAGCTTGGAAAGTCAATCCGGCCTTTCTCTCCTGATCCAGCGACCACTAGAGGGGGAGATTTCCGGAGAAATTGAGTTGGAGGGAGTAGTCGGCGATTTGGAGAATGCTGCCGGGGGTGGAAATTTAAGACTGACAGATGGGAGTTGTCCTATTGACACCCCATATCTCAAGGCAAAAACCTTGGAGGGGCTCGAGGTGGTGGCTACGGTTGAACTCTCTGGTGGGAATTTGAAAATAAGTGAGTGCAAATTTAATGGTAAGGGCTTTGAAGGCACTCTGACGGGTGAAGTAAGACTTCAACCTAGGTTGTCTGGCAGCGTCTTGAACCTGGCGGGGAGAGGGCAGGTAGAAGCTGAACTGATTAACCTTCCTGCAGACAAGGGCAGAGTGGCAGAAGCTTTTCTAAATCGTGGTAAACCTTTACCATTCAAGGTGCGAGGAACGTTGGCAGAACCAAGGTTGCAGTTGTTCTAGTTAAAGCTGTCAGCGGTCAGCGATCAGCCATTTCTACTAGGCACTATGCACTAAGCACTAGGCACCAAGTCTCAAGGTCTCAGGTGTCAGGTTTCAGGGACGAGAAAAAGAAAAGCTGAAACCTGAACACTGAAAACTTAGTCCTTAATCTATGCCCCATGCCCTATGCTCTATTGATAGCCAAACTCTTTAAGAGCTCGGGGATCCTTGCGCCACTTTTTCTGGATACGTACCCACAATTCCAAAAACACCCTGGCGCCAAGAAATTTTTCCATGTCAAGGCGGGCCTGTTTGCCAATCTCCCGCAGCATTGCACCTCCCTTGCCAATGATGATTCCTTTCTGAGAAGGTCGCTCAACGTGAATATCAGCCTGAATCCTGATGAGATTCTTCTGCTCATCCTCCTTGAAGGAGTTGACCGTAACTGCGACGGCATAGGGGATTTCCTCTGAGGTCAAGTTCAAGATCTTTTCTCTGATTATCTCGGCGCAGAAAAAACGCTCCGGGAGATCGGTAAGTGTGTCTTCCGGATAGTAAGCAGGCCCGGTGGGGAGTAGTGAGACGATCTTAGCCAAAAGATCATCGATTCCCAAGCCATGGAGGGCGGAGATGCAGACGGAGCCCTTGAACTTATGCAGACTTTCAAATTTGTCGATCACAGGTGATAAGGATATTTCCGGGACCAAGTCGATTTTGTTCACAACTAAGAGGCTCTGGGTATCTACACTCTGGAGGGCTTCAAGGACGGTCTGGTTACTCTGATTGCCCGGTGATTGAGCTTCTAGCAAAAAGAGAATCAAATCCACGGTTGACAGTGTGGCCAGGGCGGTTCGCACCATGGCGAGGTTGAGTTTGCCCCTGGCTTGATGAATGCCGGGAGTATCCAGAAAAACCATTTGGTATTTGGGAGTGGTTTTTACCGCCAGAATCCTATTCCGGGTGGTTTGGGGTTTGGGAGATATAATGGCGATCTTTTCCCCAATAAGTCGATTTAATAAAGTAGATTTTCCCACATTGGGTGCGCCTATTATAGAGACGAAACCGGATTTGAAGTCATCTTGCATTTCTGCTCTCACATTTTTCAGGTGGCATGGAGCATAGAGCATGGAGTATTTAAAATAAAGTTGCATTTCTCTATGCCCCATGCGCTATGCCCTAAACTTACCACTGGCTACCTGGATTCTTTAGCGTCTGCCAGGCAAGCTCGAAGCCATTTTAACAACATAAAAACCAGGGAGCAATGGTATCGTTCTTGCATTATGCTAGGGGGTCTGCTAACCCTCGGCAGTTCTGTACTAAAGGGAAATAATAACAAAATGAATTACAGACAGGTGAAAAAAGTAAGATTGTCCATCCGGGGATGAAAGCCATAAATTACTTGAATTATAATAACTTTTAATCTAAGTAGAGCATGGTGGGGAAAGACCTTCTCTCATGGAAAATATACACTGACTTGTATTTCCCCATAGTAATTTTTGGATGAAGATGGTGGTATAGCAGTTAGGAGCAGGCCAAAATTCATCCGATATTCTGGGGAGTCAATCATTGGGTGAGTACTGCTGTCATGAGTGGCATAGCTACATTAGAAGCGCTGAGATGGCATATGAATCATACAGCTCCAGGGGTTGCGATGACTAATCCGCAGGAGATACCATACTTTGTCAAGATTGATGGTTGCAACAACTGCAAAGTATTCAAGTCTTACACTTCATTAACTGGAACCGAGTACGGCCAAGATCATGATCTCCATGCCAAGTGTGTGCATATGGGGTGTGATCGTTACAGCCACAACATTCTGGCACCTTTTATAACCCCCTTAGAATATTTACGTATTGGTCTCAACACTGGACTGCGCAAACAGGCGGTGGCGAAAGCCAAGCGAGTCATTGCCCGTTTCAGTGAGTTCTATGATCATAAAGGTAGAGTGAAGTCCTGGGTGGTGGAAGCGGTTTCCGAGGAGAAGTTAGGCAAGAAGTCGAACAAATGATTCGGAGGTCAAACTATTGGTTTGAGTGGGCGCGCTTTTTTCTTCATAGGTATCTAATATTAGGGTAAATTCTGTGACTTTTCAGAACAAGCGTGCTACCATGCTCAGACAAAAATGACTGAGAGACATGGCAGTAATGAGTGAGCAGGAGACCTACCAGATCATCACCAGAGAACTCGTTAATACTGTCCGCGATCGTTTGCAGTACATATATTTGGATATGCGCCGTATTGGTCCTAATACACATGAACATGATCTGATGATGGAATGCGTCCGGGAGGCAATCACCCCCCACTTACCCTTTACCATGGACAAGTTGGAGGTGGTGGTAGATGAGGCCTACGCGCTCTATTTGAATTTCCTAGCAGTGGAGAAATCCAAGGGGTAGTGCGAACAGGCTTTGAATCTGTAAATAGATCTTACAGCGTGGGTATTCTATGAAAGTACATTCGGCGGGACTCACCGACGTAGGCAGGAGGAGAGACAACAACGAGGACTCCTTCTATAACGACGATCAAGTGGGCCTCTATATCGTGGCAGACGGTATGGGAGGACACCGGGCCGGCGAAGTGGCCAGTAGTACCGTGGTCAGCAGCGTCAAAGACTACATGGAGGCCTTTCACACCTCTCCTGTGGCCAAAGAGGCTTCAGAGAGTAATATGTCACCGGCCGCCACAGCAGTCTGTCATAGCATAGAGTTGGCCAATCGGGTGGTATATCAGCTCTCTCAAGATCAGGGGTCGTATAAAGGCATGGGTTCAACTGCAGCTGTTGCCTATTTCTTCGGTGACACCCTGATAACGGCCAATGTGGGCGACAGCCGGATTTACCTTATTCGCGAAAATGAAATAGAGCAACTTACCCAGGATCACACTCTCCTCGCTGAGCATATGCGTAAAAACCCTGACTGGGATCCTAACACTGCCTCGATTCCTATGAAGCATATCCTGGTGAGAGCGGTTGGCATTCATGAGACCGTGCAGGCGGATGTTTATGAAACACAGTCTTTCGCTGGAGACTTGATCCTGATGTGCAGCGACGGTCTTACAGATATGCTCTCCGACGAAGATATTCAGCAGGCTGTACTCGAGGGGGGAGAGCTCGGAGAAGTCTGCGAGCGGTTGATAACCATGGCAAATGAAAGAGGAGGTCTGGACAATATCACCGCGGTGCTCTTACTCATTGAGAAGGAAGAAAAAGGGCTTTTGCAAAAATTGTTTAGATCCAAGTAGTGGAGCCAGCGGATAGGCTACATCGCTGGTGAGTGGGGTGATCTCATGGCTCTTTTAACACTCAAGTTTAAGGACCTGCCTTTAAAAGAGATCGAACTTGCAGGGGACAGCAAGACAATAGGCAGGGAGCCGGCAAATGATATTATAGTGGAGAATCTTTTGGTTTCTGGATACCACGCTCGCATAGATCCGGCGGGCAAGGAATATGTCCTTACCGATTTGCAGAGCAAAAACGGCACATTCCTTAACGGTGAGCGGGTTACGAGCACCAAGCTGAAAAACGGAGACCAGATTCTCATAGGCAAACATACTCTTGTCTTTACTCTGGATCCTGCTGAGATCCAGGAGGACCCCAAACTCACCGAAGAGACCGTATTTATACAGGTGGCACAAGGTGACCCCGAACCATCAGCAGAGGAAGCTGAAGTACCAGGCCTTGCCAGTACTGCTGTGTCTGCTGAACGACCTGCAGTTTTGGCCTTCGTCTCCGGTGGTAGCGGGGAATACGAAGTCAAGAGAAAATTGGTGAGACTAGGGAAAGGCGATGAAGCTGACATCCCTATCGGGGGGCTTTTCACCCCGAAAGTGGCTGCAACCATCAGCAGACGCCCGACGGGATACCATCTGAGCCCAGCGGGACGGACCAAGGTTAAAGTAAATGGTGTTCAGATCGGGAGCAGCCACCGGCTCAGAGAATTCGACAACATTGAGATCGGACCAGCGAGGTTACAGTTTTACTATAAGGGGTGAGGGTTGGAATATTGGAAAAATGGAAGAGTGGAATAATGGATTAAGAGAAATCTAGGTTTTTATGATTCCAACATTCCATTATTCCTGAAGTATAGAAGGGAAATAGAGGCTTGAAGAGGTAGCAGTTATTGTTCGGAGTGGGAAGCTCCGAGACACTAGAGGCGAACGATGCCCTTAAACGGTGATGTCAAAACTTTTCCTTTGTCGGCAATTGTTCAGATGATCCATGACGAGGGCAAGACCGGCACGCTGGCAGTGGTAACTCCTAGACGTCGCTGTAGTATCTACTTCAAGGGGGGTAAGATAATATTTGTCCGGGGCAATACAGATGCCGAGCTGAGATTGGGTGCTCTTCTCAAGGCCAACAATCTTATCAGTGAAGACCGACTTGAGGACATGCTTGCAGTGTCCAAGGCCATGGAGAAGCGTCTGGGTACTGTCCTGCTGGAAAGAAACCACGTAAGCGCTGATCAACTATCGAGCATTCTCAATCTTCAGTTCAAGGAAGTGGTCACCTCAACGCTCAGCTGGGACGACGCCAAATTTACTTATACTGATGGCCTAGACGGTTACGTGGAAGACATCAAGGTCGAGGTTGACCCTGTTAGGCTGGTAGCCGAGGCAAGAAAAAGGGGCGAGTTTAAAGGTCTGATTCCCAACGATCAAGTAATATTTCAGATAAACCCCAAAGTTGATACGACCAAATCCGTTCATGCCGCGAGAGATCTACGAGTTCTACTGCTCCTGGACGGCAGGCGAAGCGTGGCACACATCATCAAAGAAACGGGATATTCTCGCCTAGCAGTATACCGTTCCCTTGCCAAGCTCCATGCCCAGAACGCCATCATCAGAAAAGGTGCGGACAAACAGCCTGCTAAAGCGGCTACCTTGGAACTCACTCCTATTACCACTCTCTATTGGAGTCTGCTGCAGCTGGTCATGGCTGACCTTGCCGCGGAGCTCGGAGAGAAAAAGGCCTTAGACTCACTTGTAAGTTCCTTGCGTCAGTCCGCCTACTATGAAAGATTTCTTAAGGCTTTTAGGATGGATCAGGACCTTGCTGCCAACATAAATCAAATGCAGGCACTTATCAAACAGCAAGGGAAACCACTTTCGCAACAAGATGTGATTAATGGTTTCAATCAAGCGATTGTAGGTCTCCTAGGTGAGGAATACCGCTTTTTGGGATTCAAGGGAACCAGCAGCACGGTGCAGCGCCTGAGAGCAAACCTGGATAAAGTGCCTGCTAATCAGCGACCGCTGGCCCAGGCAATAAGCAAATTTCTCCAACATTACCAAAATGAAGATTACCTAAGGGGTGCGAAAAAAGTAGCGACTGCTGAGGTGCCCGCTGCCGGTGGAACCGGAGAGCACAAGGCCCAGCCCCTCAAGCTAGACGGTAGCAGCGGTAGTGCTGTAATAAATTTTTATAACGACATGTTCCAGCTGGTGATTAGTGACCTGCAGAATGTGGTGGGGGCAAAGGCTCATGGTTTGTTTCAGGGACTCATTCGAGGCTCGAAAAACTCTGACGCCCTTCTCAAGCAATTCGACATGAAGGACTCTGCCAACACGATTCCCCTAAGAGTCAAGGAACAGGTCAAGACTGGGGAACCTGAACTAAGCACCCAAGATCTGGTTCAGACTTTTCAACTGGTGTTAAGGGGACTTCTAATTGAGGAAAGCCGACTACTGGGACCAAAGGCGGCTGATTCAACCATGTCTCGAATGGTGGAGAAAGTGGCTGCAAGCCATCAACAGTTTAGACCTTTATTGGAGCAACTCTCGGCTTCTTTAAAAAGCAAGCCGGCTTAAATATGAAGATACTGAATAATTATTTCAATTTAAGTGTTGGTTTCGGGTTGTTAATCCGCAGGGAGATATTAATGGAAGTGACCTTATGCAGAAAAGACAATGAAGAGGAGCCCTCATGGTTGGCAGTAATCCTTGGATAGCACAGGCATTTATCCTGGTCCTCTATGTTCTTACCCTGGTAATCTACAGCCGGGCAAAGAAGGAATACGTGGGTGGCAAGATCGGAGCGGCCATTAACTTGATTATGGTATTTGTGGCCTTTCTCTTTCTCTCGGACTACGTGGATTATTTTATTAGCTCCTTGCTACCGCTGGGTGATCAGGCAAGATTTAGTGTGAAGATTCTCTTCAGGCTGGTTGCCATCTGTGTTCTTGCCTTTGGCGGTTTGAGGTTTTTTGCAAGCAAGCCGGTACAAAGCGGCATGAGCCAGTCAGCACCAATGCCAGCCATGGAGGCGATTGAAACCGCTAACGTGGCTGATCTTGACGCTGTAGTTAAGGCAGGCATGGATGAAGTTGGTGGACCGCCGGCACCCATGGAGGCCCCTGACACGCTGGTGCCGGATATGGGGCCTGATGAGACTGTGGTGGTGCAGGAGCTCTCTCAATCAAAGCCCAGGCTTGGGCGCTACGAGATCCTGGAAGAACTTGGTCGTGGTGCCATGGGTATTGTCTATAAAGGACGTGATCCCAAGCTGGACAGGCTGACGGCCATTAAGACCATCCGTTTTACCGATGATTTCGATGAAGATCAGGCAGACAAAATTAGGGAACAGTTCTATCGGGAGGCCGAGGTGGTGGCCAAACTCTCCCACCCTAACATTGTAACCATTTATGATGTGGGCGAAGATCTAGACCTTTCCTATTTGGCCATGGAGTACCTCGAGGGCGAAAGTTTGGAAACCTATGCCCGAAAAGAACAGCTCTTGCCCATAAGAAAGACCATTGATGTGACGGCCCAGGTGTGTGATGCCCTTGCCTATGCCCATGGCCATGGTATTGTACATCGAGATATTAAGCCGGCTAACATCATGATTCTCAAAAATGGTTTGGTGAAGGTTACCGACTTTGGTATTGCCCGGGCCACGGCGAGTTCAAAGACGCGCACAGGGGTGATAAAAGGAACTCCTTACTATATGTCGCCGGAGCAGATATCCGGTATGAAGGTTGACGGCCGTTCAGACATCTTTTCTCTGGGAATTGTTTTTTACCAGTTACTAACGGGCGAACTGCCCTTTGGGGGAGAAAATCTGGCGGCTATTATGTATCAGATTACAACGGTGGAGCCTGAGCCCCCCACCAAATATAATCCCAAGATTTATAAGGCAGCTGTAGCAATTCTGAACAGGGCACTAGAGAAGAGCCTTGAAGCACGCTATCCCACGGCAAAGCAGATGGGCGACCATCTGCGGCTCCTGGCTCAAAAGCTTGATGAGCTCAAGGCCAAGGCCGCAGGGTAACAGACCGCAGAGAGCATAGCGCAGAGAGCATAGAGTAAGGAGCCAGGAGTTAGAATCCAGAATCCAGGGGAAAAATAACCACGATTGAATTCATCTGAGCTACCGCGTCTCTGAACCGCAGAATGTCGAACAAGGAATTTCGAATATCGAAGTGATCACTTCATCATTCTGCGGTTTGTTGTTCTGCGGTTCGATATTCAGTACGTCTGTCCTCTGTCGTCTTTTCCCGCGTCTCCGTCTCGCCTTTTCACCACGTCGTCTAGTGGTGCCTAGTGCTTAGTGCCTAGTAGAAATGGCTGGCCGCTGCCAGCTAAAAGTCTCGTCTTGCCCGACCTCCCGTCTTGCCAGTCTCGCCTATACCCTGTGTGCCGTGACCCTAAATTCTCCCGCCCCCATTTGCTCACTAGCAACCGTTTCCAATGAAGTTAATTTTAACTCCTTTAGCCAGCCATTGATGTTGGAATTTTGATGTCCACGGATTTCGGCCAACTGGTGCGATGGGCCGTGGATCTCTAAACGGGGTGACTTGAGACTGGCCTCTCTCAGAACAGGTGAAATCTTTTCATGCCATATCGCGGAATTGACCAATTGTCCCAAGGCGGGGTGGTAGGGTCCGGCAACAATGCGGCCTGGTTCCTCCAGAGTAACGGTTGACTGTAGACCCATTCTGATTACGGCAATGGAGGCGCTATCGAACCGTTTCTTGCTCTCCTTGCACCAGTCTACTGCTTTCTTCAAAGAAAGGGGCTTGAAACGGCCACTACGAAAGAGGCGCTCCAAAGGAGTGGATGATAGCACTACGGTTGGGTAGATCCGAACAAAGCTGGGTGCCAAGGCAATACTTTTTTCCACTGTCTTTAAAAAGGTCCTTCGGCTGTCTCCAGGGAGGCCGGGCATTAATTGCAAACCCACCTCAAAGCCGTGCCTTTTCAACCTCTTTGTAGCCTCATGTGTGTCCTTGCTAGAGTGCCCCCTGGCGGAAGCGGCAAGCACCCTGTCGTTCAAACTCTGGGCACCTAGTTCAATAGTCGCCACCCCCATGGTTCGAAGAAAACGCAGGTTGTTATCTTCAATACCGTCGGGTCTGGTGGATAGGCGCAGAGAGTTTACCTGGCCTTGCCGGAGAAATTCCTGGACAGAGTCGAGCAAGTGTCGCTGATAGGACTCGGAAAGAAGGGTAAAAGAGCCGCCATAGAAGGCTAATTGCACTGGATAGCGGTGGCGGGGAGTAAGATAACTCTGAACATACTGGCGGATCGAATTACGGTCCCAGGGGTTTTGAGCGGCACCGGTAATTGTGGGCTGGTCACAGTAAACACATCGGTGCCGACAACCCTCTTGGGGGATGAAGATGGGGATGATCAGTGGTCTTGTCTTCATTCTAACCGTAAAATCCAAATAAAAAATCACAATAACTAAGGTTTCAGTGTTCAGGTTTCAGTTTCTATTGTTCTATTTCCTGACACCTAAAACCTGACACCTGAAACCCTCATAGAAAATTACAGCTACTTATGACACCCCACAATGCTGTTGCTAGCGATCTTCGGTATCGCTCTCCAATAACCTTAGGGCTCTGCCTGCTGCTTTTTGTTGAGCGGCCTTTTTGGTGGGTCCTGAGCCTAAGGCGAGCAGTCGATTTTTCAGCCAGACACTGACTCGGAACAGTTTGTCGTGATCAGGACCCTCTTCTGCCTCCAAGCGATAGTTGGGCACAGTCTTTTCGCGGCTCTGAAGTATTTCTTGTAGACGTGTCTTATAATCCTTATCCAGAGCCTGGGGCAAATCTTCCTCTTCAGAAAAGAAACGAGAAAATTGAGATTCCACCATGTTTATGAGGATTTGTAGACCTCCGTCTAGATAGACTGCAGCCAACAAGGCTTCATAGGCATTGGCCAAAAGGGAGGGCTTTTGGCGGCCGCCGCTAAGTTCTTCTCCCTTACCTAACCGCAAAGCCTCACCTAAACCTAGTTCCTCCGCCATGGACGCCAGTTGTTTCTCGTTCACTATGCCAGCCCGGAGCCGTGAGAGCTTGCCTTCATTGTAGTGGGGAAAGCGCTCTATCAATAGATGGCTAATGGCTAAGTCAAGGGCGGCATCGCCCAGAAACTCCAAACGCTCGTTGTCTGTCAAATGTAAATGAGGATTCTCATTTACGTAGGAACGATGCATAAGGGCGTTGAGGAGCAACTGTCTGTCGCAAAATCTATGGCCTATACGTTCTTGCAAGTCATCAAGCAAGATGTCACTGTCGTTTTGCGTCATTCTCTGATCCGAAACTTCGAATAAAGGTGTACATATCTATTATAGCCTGCAATTCTGCTCAATGACGCATTCAAAGTCAAGCTAAACGGTGGTGCTCAACAGCTGGCCAAGCTCGTCATACTTAGAAAACTCGGAGTGATTAGGAATAACGAGAGGGCCGCACTGTCCGTTGTCAGTCGTCCGGGTCAATCAAGGTTCACTTAATTTGTCGCATGGGGCATGGAGCAT
>JAJDNT010000097.1 GCA_022340515.1 Deltaproteobacteria bacterium | reverse complement strand
TCCCGCTATTCCCTATTTGGTACAGTACTGTAGGTTTAAGACTGGCGATTGAAAATAACAAATTACAGATCAAAAACTCAATTATAATCCAGCACACCACAATCTTAAATCGATAATCCCCAACAGCATATACTGCAGTGCTTCAGCCCCACCCTGTTGTTATATCAAATGTAGTCGTTGATTTCGCTCATGCCAGATACTATAATTCTGGCAGATTAGATAAACCGACTTTCTTGATCGAAGGAGAGATATATGGCAGAAAAGAGACAGATGATGGAGGTCTGCAAGTGTGAAAACTGCGGCAACGAAGCGGAAATGATAGTGACCTGCGAGCTCGTACCCGTAGATGATCCCGAGAAAAAAGCTGCCGGTGTAGAGCAGCAGGAGAGAAAATCCTTCACTTGCACGAGTTGCGGCAATGAGGCGGATATGCTTGTTGATTTGTAAAAAAAACAAGCATTCACCTTTTCTTGAAAAATCTGTAAACCAATCTTTTATCACATGCCTGCCACATAGATAAGCCTCCCCCGTCCCCTCTAGGCTACAGCGGGATTTTCAACAAGGGGGAGGGGCTCATGGGGATGTTGGACAATCTCTGAAGGTATATTTGTGTCTATGGATTATCACTACTGCCCTTTGTGTAGCGGTTCTCTCAGTGTAAACCCAAAAAGTAAGCGGCACCGCAGCTATTGCCCAGAGTGCGGTTTTATCCATTACAAAAACCCAACCGTTGGTGTTGCGGTGATTCTCCTACGAGCAGACCAGGTGCTCCTCATAAAGAGGCGCGGCTCATTCGATGGCATGTGGTGTATACCCTGCGGGCACGTTGAGTGGGACGAGGACATACGGCGTTGTGCCCGCCGCGAATTGAAAGAGGAAACAGGGCTAGAGGTGGATTTAGGTCCGGTTTTTGATGTTCATTCCAACTTTCATGATCTAGAGCACCAGACAGTGGGAGTTTGGTTCATGGGAAAGTTGACTGGTGGTGAATTACAACCTGGTTCCGACGCCAGAGAAGCCAAGTTCTTTGCCCTGGACAGTTTACCTGAAAAAATGGCTTTCCCAACAGATCTGTTGATTTGCCAAAAGTTAAGAAAAATTATTAAAGAGGACAGAGATGGCCTCGCCCAGTTTTGTACGGAGTATGGGGAATACTTCGAGGCATAGGGCATAGGGTAATTGGGGATTTGAGATTGCGGATTTCGGATTTCATATCACAGGAAATGCCAGCGCAGCGTAGTGACCTAATGACGGCGAAGCCATATGACGTTAAGCTCGATTCGAGCGAAGCGCTGGTCCCTAGTGCTTAGTGCCCTAACTTCGGGAGTGGAGATGACAAAACTAACATTTTTCGGTGCCACGGGCACGGTTACAGGATCTCGTTTTCTTCTAGAAGTCGATGACAACAGTCTTCTAATAGATTGTGGCCTCTTTCAAGGATTAAAGAAAAATCGCTTGAGAAATTGGGAACCCTTTCCTATTTCTCCTGCTGAGATAGATCGGGTTTTCCTCACCCACGCTCACATCGACCACTCAGGCTATCTACCCCGGTTGTGCAATGATGGTTTCAAGGGAAAGGTACATTGCACTCATGCCACCCGCGACCTGTGTGACATTCTTTTGCGCGACTCTGGTCATCTCCAAGAAGAAGACGCTAATTGGGCTAATAAAAAAGGGTTTTCCAAACACAGGCCGGCCCTGCCACTCTACACAGTGGCGGACGCAGAAAAAGCCCTATCACACTTTGAGCCATATCATTATGGCGAGGATATCTTCTTGACCGACAGCCTGCGAGTAAAGTTCAAAGATGCAGGTCATATACTTGGCTCCTCTTTTGTGGACGTGAAGTCAATGAAAGAAGGAATTCCGCAAAGAATAGTCTTTAGTGGTGACCTTGGAAGACCAGCACGACCTATTCTCCGCGATCCTGTGCAACCTTTTGAGGTTGACTATTTGATCCTGGAATCAACCTACGGCAACAGATTACACCAGAACGAAACCCCAGAAAGGGATCTAGCGGCGGTAATCAACGCCAGCGTGGACAGGGGAGGGGTGCTGGTCATTCCTTCATTTGCCGTGGGCCGGACGCAACAGTTGCTCTACACTTTGCGAGAGTTGGAGGAAGATAAGGAGATTCCCTCACTGCCGGTTTACGTGGACTCTCCCATGGCGATAGATACAACAACTGTTTTCGAGAAAAACAAGGGATATTATGATCTAGTGGCGAAAGTACTGGAAATCAGAGGAACCTCCATTCTTAAGCCGCAACAGATTAGGTTCTGCCGACATCGAGATGAATCAAAAGCCCTCAACCAGATAAAGAAACACGCTATCATTATTTCTGCCAGCGGCATGGCCACCGGCGGCCGGATCTTGCATCACATGAGACACAGGTTGCCCCGTAGCCAAGACACCATGTTATTCATTGGCTACCAGGCTGAAGGCACGAGGGGTAGGACGATTTTGGATGGGAATTCCACCGTAAGAATCCACGGGGGTGATATCACCATTAAGGCCCATATTGAAAACATATCCGGTTTCTCTGCCCATGCAGATTACAATGAAATATTGGCCTGGCTAATTGGATTTAACCGTCCTCCCAAAAAGACCTTTCTTGTTCATGGTGAGCCTGATGCATCCGCCTCACTTGCAGAAAAGATTACCAAGAAATTAGGATGGAATGTTGTCATCCCCAAATTCGAAGAAAGCTTCACACTAGAATGAATGGCGTACTGGAGTATTGGAGTATTGGAGTAGTATAAAGTTGGAAAAAAATTTCATTTGCCTTTTTTCCATTACTCCAACATTCCATCAATCCATCACTCCATAAAGAAACTCTAAACGACAAATTCAAGGAGTGTAAGAGATGGCAGAAAAAGTTATTATCTTCGGCAAATCCACTTGACCCTACACCAACCAAGCCAGGTCGGCTTACGGCGAGGGTGCCACCTATGTAGATGTTGTCAGGGAACCGGACAAACTAGGTGAAATGCTGAAGTATTCAAAGGGCGTGCGGAAAGTGCCGGTTATTGTGCAAGGTAAAAAAGTAGAAATCGGCTATGGAGGGTCCTGAGGCGTGTGATGACTCTTCGGAGATGAGTCACAGAGACGGTACAATTGCATCCTGCTTTGGACGAACAATCAAGTGTCGGGGCAGGGTGTCAGTGCTGCATTTCTAAATCCCAAATCCCAAGCATCAAATTACAAATTAATTTCAAACTCCAATATTCAATGCCCCAAACATATCTGGAATGCGCTTTTTTATAAAAGACGCAAGGTTTGGGATTTTGAATTTCTGTCATTGAGATTCGTTTGTTATTCGGGATTTGTAATTTGGAAATTTGATTAGATGGGTCGGGCAAGCTTTTTGCATAAGGATTAGTATTTCCCTCAGCGGTATTACTTTTCCCGCAGGAAAAGAGGAATTCCTCTTATGTCTGAGCACCGACCCAGCACCGTACGAATCTTAGCAGTTGACGACGAGCAGCAGGTTAGTGAACTCTACGAGAAATTCCTTTCTCCCCCAACATCCAACTACAAATTTGAATTGACCCTTTGCCGCCAAAGTGCCGAGGCGGTTGAGGCGGTCCGTACAGCCACGGAAGCTGGTAACCCTTTTTCCCTCGCCTTCATTGATATCCGTGTGGATGGAGGAAAGGATGGCATGTGGGCGGCAGGGGAAATTCGCATGCTGGACCCAAACATCGAGATCGTCATGGTGGCAGCCCATGACGATATTGGCCACGAAGAGATAGTATCTCGCGTTCCCCCCGCCGGTAAATTACTCTACCTCAGGAAACCTTTTAGCCCTGAAGAAATTGTGCAGCTAGCGGTGGCTCTCGGAGCAAAATGGCAGCAGGAGATTCAACTCCTTAAGATCCACGCCGAGTTGAAAAGCCACGTCATGGAAAGAACCACTGATCTTACTGAGACAAATGAGCAGCTGCCAAAGGAAGTAGAAGATTGCAGACGGGCAGAGGAGGAATGCCGCAACAGTGAGCAGCGCTATAGAAGCATCCTTGAAAACATTGAGGAAGGCTACTTCGAAGTTGATCTCGCTGGAAACTTTACCTTTGTGAATGATGCACTGTGCAAAATTGCAGGATATGACCGGGACGAACTGATTGGTATGAACAACCGGGAGTACACCACCGGGGAAATCGCCAAAAAAATGTACCAAGCCTTCAACAAAACCTATGAGACCGGAGAAGCCGCAAGAATTGTGGACTATGACATTTTCAGAAAGGACGGCAGTACCAGGACTCTGGAGCTCTCCGCCTCCCTGATGACGGATTCTACAGGAAAACCTGCTGGTTTCAGAGGTGTAGTCCGAGACGTTACAGAACGGAAGCGGGCAGAGGAGGCTTTGCGTGAGAGTGAAGAGCGCTACAGGAGCCTTTTTAACAATAATCACACCGTTATGCTCATTATCGATCCGGAGACCGCAGCCATAGTAGATGCCAATCCCGCGGCGTGCTCCTTTTATGGTTGGAGCCACAAAGAACTCACCAGCAAGAAGATCACTGATATCAATACACTTACAAGCGAACAAGTTTTCCAAGAAATAGAGCGGGCGCAGTCAGAAGAAAACCAGCACTTTTTCTTCCGTCACCGTTTGGCCAAAGACGAAATTGTGGAGGTGGAAGTCTTCAGTGGTCCAATCATGCTGAACGGCAAGAAACTTTTATATTCAATTGTGCATGATGTCACCGAGCGCAAAAAAGTCATGGAAGCTTTACGAGACAGCGAGGAGAAATATCGCACCGTTCTGGAATCCAATCCAGACCCTGTAGTTGTGTACGACATTGAGGGTAAGGTTGTCTATTTGAATCCCGCCTTCAGCCGAGTTTTTGGCTGGACCCTGGGTGAACGTCTTGGAAGAAAGATGGACTTATTCGTGCCCGAAGAAAGCTGGCCAGAAACCAAAATGATGATCGACAGGATTTTGGCCGGCGAGAGCTTCTCCGGCATCGCAAGCCGTCGATACAATAAAGAAGGTAAGATTATCCCTGTAAGTATAAGCGGAGCCGTTCTTCGAGATATGGACGGCAACCCCGTGGGCAGCGTGATTAATTTAAGAGACATCAGCGAACAGAAGAAGCTGGAAAGCCAACTCCAGCATGCTCAGAAAATGGAGGCAGTTGGCACGCTGGCCGGCGGCATTGCTCATGACTTCAATAACCTCCTCCAGGCTATCCAGGGATATACGGAACTTCTGCTAATGCGCAAAAAGGAGGGAGAGCCAGGGTTACGTGAACTGCAGGAAGTTATCCGCGCATCCAAAAGAGGAGCAGAGCTCACTCAGCAACTGCTCACCTTCAGTCGTAAGGTGGAAAGCAAGACAAAGCCCCTTGATCTCAATCAAGAAGTGTCAGAACTGAGGCAACTGCTCGAACGAACTCTTCCCAAGATGATAGAGCTGGAATTCAATCTAGCTGCTGATCTTCGCATGATTAACGCAGACTCGGCGCAGTTAAAGCAGGTACTCATGAATTTGGCTGTAAATGCCAAAGATGCAATGCCCGAGGGAGGTAAGCTAGTTATTGAGACACAAAATATAATCCTAGACCAAGAATTCTGTAAAAGATATGCCGAAGTCAAACCTGGCGATTATGTGCTGCTATCCATGGCCGACACCGGCCACGGTATGGAAAAAGAGACCCTCGAGCATATCTTTGATCCCTTCTATACCACTAAAGAAGTGGGAAAAGGAACCGGTCTCGGTCTAGCCATAGTCTACGGCATCGTCAAGAATCACGAGGGCTACGTGATGTGTTACAGCCGTCCGGAAAGGGGGACCAGTTTTAGAATCTACCTCCCAGCCTTAGAAGCGGCAACAAAACATGAAGAAGTAGTGGAATCGCTCGAAGGAAAATCCCCTGCCATGGGAGGCAGCGAGACTATTCTACTGGTGGATGACGAGGAATTCATCAGGGAACTTGGGGTAGATGTCCTTGGACAAGCTGGCTACACCGTCCTCACTGCCAGCAACGGCGAACAAGCCCTCGAAATTTATCGACGCGAGGGAGAGCGTATTGCTTTGGTTATTCTGGATCTGATTATGCCAGGTATGGGAGGAAGCAAATGTCTTAAAGAGCTTATCAAGATAGGCCCACAGCCGCGGGTCCTTATAGCTAGCGGTTATTCACCGGACGCTTCCACCAAAGGAGCCCTCGAGGCAGGAGCAGCAGATTTTATCAACAAACCCTATGATACCAAACAGCTATTGGAACTGGTTCGTAAGATTCTGGACACAAACCGTCTCAGCCGCACCGGGTAAAAATTAAGACTTCAATTTAGGCTACAAGTATCAAAATGTTTTTATCTTCCTCTCGCCGGTATTGCACATCATCCATCAATTCTTTAATAATAAATACTCCCAGGCCTCCCACTTGGCGCTGGTCAATGTCGGGGGTAAGATTGGGATCCTCCAACAATTTAGCGTCAAAAGGGATTCCCCGATCCTCAATCTCGATGATGAAGCGGTTCTCATCATCCACCATGCAGGTAACTTTAACCTCACCAATCTTACCCTGATAAGCGTAGTTACAAATATTGACCAGCGCTTCCTCCGTTGCCACCCCAATATCGGTTACCTTTTCTGAGTTCATCCCTTGATCTTCGGCACACTTAGACACCAGATCGATGAATTTCCTCAGATTACTCAGTTTGGCTGGTAATTTCAGTTTAGATAGCTGACGCATGGTTTCAAATATTTTCCAGGGCTGTTTCCAACGACTCGTATGTTGGAATCATGGAGCTGAACCCAGAGATCCTAAAAATCTTTTGCACCTCGTCTCGAAGATTAACAAAAATCAACTTCCCGCCCTCTTCTTTGATTTTCTTGGCTACGACCAAAATACTCCGAAGGCCGGCGCTGCTCATGTAGTTTACTTCACCCAGATTAATGATAAAGCTGGTTTCGCCTTGGTCTACCAAGCCAACCATTTTCTCCTCAAATTCGGGCGCCGAAACAGCATCCATTCTTCCTTCTATAGAAATTATTTTGGTGTTCTTCTCTTTGCCAGCTTCTTTTATCTCCACAGGTTCCTCCACTAATAGTCAGCAAGGGTATGCTGTGGCCTCAACACACCCGAGGTGGTTAAAAAGGCAAAATGGACCTGAGATTTCATCGAAGTAGAATTGCATCACCCTGGACTGGCCTGAAACAATTCAAAAGGACCCTACTACCTACAAGTGCAGTATATGACAAAGCGAGTCGTGAGTAAATCTATTAGCAAAGCTGATGCTTAGTGGGCTGCACTCCTCTACCAGAGTAGGATCAGTCCCCTTGATTTATCTTTATTTCTGTTGACGGCAAAACACCCCTTCCATATACTTGATCCATCTCAATAACACCCGTCAGAACTCTGGTCCTGACCACGCCGGCGGGACCTATTTTTCGACAGCATAAATCTCATTCCTGGCATCTCTGCAATGAAAATTCTGTTTTTGGAGATTGACACAGAAAGAGAATGGGCCCTGGCTTCGGTTGGACCGGCTTATATAACTTCTTATCTTCGTTCCCAGGGCCACGAGGGGGCCTTACTGCGGGTTCGCTTAAAGCAGGAAGTGGAGGAACTCATTGCTTCCATTGAGAACCAAGAACCTGACATCCTAGGCTTTTCCCTTACCACTAGACAGTGGCGAAGAGCCGCCTTTGTAGCGGCGGAGATTCGCAAGAAACTGAACATACCTGTCATAGCCGGTGGACACCACCCGACCTTCACACCTGAAGATGTTATTCAGGCGGAAGGTTTCGATTTTGTCTGCCTTGGTGAAGGCGAAGAGGCCGTGGTTGAACTCCTCGATTGTCTAGAGAAAGGTGAAGAGATTAACCAGGGCCAGATTGAAAATATATGGGTAAAAGGGGCCAGCCGAGTAGAGATCCGGCCACCATTGAAGCCCCTTGACAAAATACCCTTTTTGGCCCGGGACCTGTTGAATGAGAAGCACGGGGTGGTTCACCTCATTACCCAGCGCGGCTGTCCTTTCCCCTGCAGCTTTTGTGCGGCAGGAGGTATGAGAGAACTCTATAAGAACAAGGGATACCTGAGAAGAAGGACCGTGGAAGACGTGGTTAGAGAACTATGCCAGCTCAAAGAGGAACAGCCCTTGAATTACCTTGTTTTTTTGGATGATACTTTCACGGTGAATGAGGCCTGGGTTAGGAAATTTTGTCAGGCCTACGGCGCACAGATATCCGCAGGCTTTTCCATAAACGCTCGGGTGGAGACGGTGTCCAGAGATATTATAGACCGTCTGGCAGAAGCAGGTTGCAGGCATATAATCTACGGGGTTGAAAGCGGCAGCATGCGCATCAGACGGGATATCATGAACCGTCCTGTGGAAAATCAGCGTTTCGTCGATGTTTTCAAATTGACAAAAGAAGCCGGTATTATGGCCACTGCCAACTACATGATTGGGCTCCCTGGGGAGACACCTGAGGACATCGAGCAGACCCTGGCATTGAATGAAGAAATTGAACCGGACGATTTCGGCTACTTCGTTTTCTATCCCTACCCTGGAACCCAACTTTTTCGTCTTTGCCGCGAAAAAGGCTTTTTGCCTGACAACTGGCTGGAATTACCAGCCAACAATCGGCAATCAATTTTAGACCTTCCCGACCTCACCAAAGAAGATATTGAACATTACTACAATAAATTTACCAAGGTTCGCAATCGAGCTTACATGAACCGTTACGGCAGTGGACTGAGCGACGAGGCTAAAGCCCAGGCGAGCAAGATTTTCGAGGAAAGCGCTGCTCTCGGGTAATTTGACAAAAGGAGGCAATTACCGATGTCCAAAAAAGCGGAGGTGATAAACTTAGAGCGACCTGAAGGCCAAAAGTCTCAAGGGAAAAAGGTCCAACTCGAATCTGGACGACATATCTTGATCCGCTCCGGAGAGAAAGAGGAACTCCTCGAAATAATAGAGCGAGGAGAAGTGGTGGTGACAGTTAGGCTCACCGCCGAGGGGCCGGTGGTCACCGTTCAAGGAGCTCACCTTGAGCTGAAAGCAGCAGAAGCCCTCACCCTTGAGGCTAAAGAGGTGAAAATCAAAGGTCAGGAAAAGGTTTCGATTGAGAGCATGGGAAGCCTGAAGATTGACTCGTCCAAAAAAATGGGCATTCACTCCAAGGACGATATTCGGGTTATTGGAAAGATCATCCATCTGAATTAATCTTCACCTTTGCCGAGTTAGCTGGCGGTCAAAGGAGAAGTTTAGGCTCCTGAATGTGGTATTCCCTCTTTGTTCAAGAGCCCTTACCAAATGATGAAAGGAAAATATATATGCGCCCAGCTGCACGTGTTGGTGATATGGTGATGCAGGACACACCCCACTGCCATGCCCCGATTCATCCGCCGGCACCTGTGCCGACTCCCGTGCCGCACCCAGGCCTACCGCTGCCAATAGTAACAGGGGCCTTCAATGTTCTCATCGGCGGTCAGCCTGCTGCCAGGGTGGGCAGCACCACCGGGCCGTGTATGACTGCCGGTTGTGTACCGGCCGGTCCGGGAAATGTGGTCATGGGATCAGCAACGGTGATGATAGGGGGAATGCCCGCAGCCAGAATCGCTGACATGACCATGCACCCGAGTTGTGTGGCGCCTATTCCGGGCCCAAAGGGTACAATTCTACCGCCCGGTTGTCCCACCGTAATGATTGGGGGGTAAGAAGATCAAACTAATTCATTTCGAAAAACTTAAGCCTATATGCCCCCGTTGCAGGCAGTCTAGGGGAAACAACTCAACTCTAGAGCTCAAATCTGTGTCGAAAAAGACCCATGATTCGATCCTAGAGGGTGTATTAGTCTGCTCCAACGCTGATTGTCTGGGCGAATATCCTATAATTGATGGTGTGCCCATAGTTGTCGCGGATCTGAGAAATTATGTTTCACAAAACATAATTCCAATATTAAGCCGAAGTGATCTGAGCGAAACCACGGAAAGTCTCCTAGGGGACTGCTGCGGACCTGGATCCGCCTTCGATTCCTACCGCCAGCATCTTAGTACTTATACCTTTGATCATTACGGAAATCTCGATTCTAATGAGAGCGAAGATGCACCGGTTTTGCCTGGGTCTGTGCTAAATCTGCTCAAACAGGGACTCACAGGGCTAGACAAAAAAGTAGGCGGAGCCGCTATCGACCTGGGCTGCGCAGTGGGCCGCACCAGCTTTGAACTGGCCAGGACTATTGATGATTTAATAATCGGCGTCGATCTTAATTTCGCCATGTTGAGAACTGCAGCCGCAATTCTTCATCATGGGAGAGTCGCCTACCCGAAACGTCGAGTGGGAATTGTCTTCGACAAGAGAGAGTTTGCTGCTGCATTTGAGGGGTCGAGCAAGGTGGACTTCTGGGCTTGTGATGCTACCTTGCTGCCTTTTGCTGACGAAAGCTTTGCTCTAGCGGCAAGTCTCAATGTAATTGACTGTGTTCAATCTCCTTACGATCACTTGAAAGAACTAGGCAGAGTTCTCAAAGCTAATGGCGGTGCCATCATTTGCGCTCCCTATGACTGGAACGTAAATGTCACCCCGGCAGAAACATGGCTTGGCGGCCACTCCCAGCGCTCGGAAAGCCGGGGGGCAAGTGAAAATATGCTCCGCTCACTCCTCGCGGGGGGAGAGCATCCCTATGCACTCCAGGAATTGGAACTGATTTCTGAATCCGAAGCTCTACCCTGGAGCCTAAGGCTCCACGACCGCAGTTTCATGAATTACCTGGTGCACCTCCTGGTTGTGAGGAAAAGATCGTCTTCGCCGCCAAGTCTGATCAGTTAATAGGAGAGCCACGAACATGGGTGCGCGGCGAGTTCGGTATGGTGGCTGTTCATTTGTCCAACCGGATGGCTTTGTCATCCAAGAAGAAGCATCTTTTGGAAGCGCGGATACTTTCAGTGATTCGGATTTTGTCGAAAAAAGAAAATCCCCTCTCTCTATTACCCTCATCAGTACAGCAGTGCATCCTGATGTGGTCGGTTTTTCAGAATCCCCTGAAGACATGAATCCGGATGCCTATCCTGTCACCTTAACACTCAATACTTTTGTGGC
>JAJDNT010000087.1 GCA_022340515.1 Deltaproteobacteria bacterium | reverse complement strand
CCAGGATAACTGCCATGAGGTCCAAGGCATAGAGATCCGGATGACTTAGAGGGACCGTGTGGAAACCAAGGATCATGGTTGTTAATCTGGCGGGAGGAAATGACTTTTCTGCCCACCTCGGGGTTGTTTGGGTTGGCTCCGTCTGTAACACCAATGGTGGCTCGAAAGTCCTTGTCATCTTCTTGCTCAGCTCCAGCACCGTCTTCAAGGCCTCGGCAGTCTCCACATCCCCAACAATGGTTACTACCATGTTCTGAGGGGTGTAGCGCTTTCGATAGTAGTCCAGGAGATCTTCTCGACTAATAGTAACGAACACGTCCTCGTAGCCAATTACCGGATGACGAACAGGGTGCTCGAGATAAGCGGTCTGGGAAAATAGCTTCCACAACTGCCGGCCTCCATCAGTCTCCCCCAGTTTATATTCCTGTTGAATTACTGCTTTTTCCCTTGCAACCTCTTCAGGATCCAAGAGAGATTCTGATACATAGGAAAAAAGTAGTTTAAGGGCTTCCCGGTAATGTTCTCCGGTGGTGTCGATAAAGTAGACGGTCCGGTCGTAGCTGGTGTAGGCATTGCTGGCACCTCCCAGGGACTTCAGTATTTGCTGGGCTTCGACTTCCGTGAAAGAAATGGTACTGCCACCTGAAACCACGTGTTCAAGATAGTGAGAGAGTCCGGCAAAGGAATACTTGCCCTCATAAATAGAGCCCGCCTTTACCAGAATCTGAGTGGAAACAACCCGGGAAGCATGATTTTCTCGGATAAGGATGGTCATGCCGTTTCGCAACTGCACAAAGGTATCGCCCGGCTCAGAGGGCAACACATTGCTCACTCTTGCAACCATCTCTTCTGGTAGAGACAAGGTCTGGAGATCGACCGGCTGCAGGTCGTCTTTCTGGGCAAGAACCGGGGTGACCAGGGCCAGTATCAACACAGAACACCACAAAAGTATTGCTTTTTTCATCTTCCAAAGTCTCCATTTCCAGCATGCAGTTAGCAGCCGGCACCTGGCAGTGAATTACATTGGTCATCCTGGCTGCCTGCTGTCCGCTGTCTGCTGAGCCTCAGCACTATGCGCTATGCACTCTGGGGTTTCTTTGAATTTAGACTTTAGGCTTTGCATTCACAACAACTGTGTGCTCAAATAGTAATCACCCTTCCCCCTAGCGTCTACCGCAAAATTCGTGTTGAGGTATAGCCTTTGTCTAATACAGAGCAGATTAAAAAGGGAAAATTCCAAGATGTGGTCACCGTATTTCTCACCTGGGGCGCTAAAGTGCTGGTGCTTAAAAGAAGTCGTAAGGTAGGTACCTATAAAGGTCATTGGGCTGGGGTTAGTGGCTATTTGGAAAGTGCAGATCCTCTGGAGCAAGCATACGTTGAAATGGCCGAAGAGCTAGGCCTTGGCAAGGAAGATGTCTCTATGGTCAGAATGGGCAAGCCACTCGAGGTCTTCGATCCGGCTCGGGAGCGTGCCTGGCGGGTTCATCCCTTCCTTTTTATTGTCCATAAACCCGATAAGATTAGACTTGACTGGGAGAACGTCGAAATGCGTTGGATCCTCCCCGAAGAGATCGTTCAACTCCAGACTGTCCCAGCGCTTAAAGAAGCCCTAGATAGGGTAATCGGAGACGGCTAGGGATTAAGCAATGCACCAGGTAAACAGCGACGATTGACCGCGGGAGTATTGGAGTGATGGAGTGTTGGAGATTCCAAATTTCTTTGCATCTGTCATCCAGTACTCCATTACTCCAATACTCCACTACTCCAATTTAGTCCGCTTTTGGGTCCGGCGGGTTGTTGTAACCATATGGACTGGATTGAAAAAAAGATCGATGCTATCGCCAGGGATCGGAGTCACGGCGCCGCCCAATTGGCAAATTCTGCCCTCAGGATCCTCATAACCCTTTGCAGACGTAGCAAGGGAAAAGACCTGGAACAACTTACCTCTACAGTCAGACAGACCGCTCTATCTCTTGCGAAGGTGCGTCCTTCCATGGCACCAGTTGGTAATTGGAGTTTGCTCTTTGCCCATCGGTTTCAGGAAATTATCAACCAAACCATTTCTCTCCCGAAGGCGAAACAACAAGGAGTACTGTTGGGAGAAGAATTATTGGCACAGCAGCAAAGATTCGTCGAGCTTCAGGTTAAGGCGGCACGGGCAATACTCAAAAACTGCAAGTCTTTGTTTACCCTCAGTTATTCCTCTACGGTAGAATCAATTCTGCTCCAATCCCTACCACCTGGTTGTCGGGTGGTCATCGCCGAGTCCCGCCCTTTAATGGAGGGACGTCGTTTATTTAAGAATTTAAAGCACATCTTTGCCGACCTCCGCATGATTACCGATGCCCAAATGGGACTGAACATTCCAAAAACAGACATAGTACTGGTGGGCGCAGACACAATCTTAAGTGATTTAGCAGTGGTCAATAAGACCGGCACCTATCTGTCCGCTCTAGTTTCGCACACTCATGGTCGCGATTTTTTCGTCGCCGCTGACACTTACAAAATCAATGCTCACATGGATTCCCACAATTGCATACTGGAATCAAAATCCGGCAGGGAGTTGTGGCCGCAGCAAGAAAAACAGTGTGAGAACGTATATTTTGACATAACCCCCCCTGAGTTCATTTCAGGTTTTGTTACCGAGGAAGGGATTCTTGATTTGGCAGGCATGCAGCTACATGTCGAAAAATGGGAGGAGCTTTACAGAGATCTTGAGTCTTGAAGAGGAGAGTACCCGAATCTCACATCTCATGTATCATATCTCACATCGCATATCGACTCCCGTAAGGACGGCCATATCTGCGGTGGCAGAAGGTTTCGTAAGGAATGGGGGCTAAGAACTCAAGGAAGGATCTGATGGCTGGGCTGGTGGGGCTGCTTCATCATTGACGAATCCGCTAACAGCCACATCTTCGGCCGGGACAGTAGAGTCCAAGATGAGTTTCTCTTCTTGGTCATATACCAGGATGCGAAAAGACTCTGAATTGGAGAAAGGGAAGGCAAATCTACCGTTGACGTATTTGAAGTACTTTATACTGAATCCCACCGATTTTCTCAATTTCACCGGCAGACCATCTTCCAAGCTCATACTGGGAAAAGAGACAAAGCGAGGCTGATGGGGTGGCCTGAGGGAAGCAATTATGGCCACATTTCCGGCTATGGGTTCACCAACGAGGTTTACTAATTTGAAGCTAAATTCAAAACCTTCGCTGTCCTCAGCCATGGGCGTGACTCTGGCATCTTCAACCTTGGCTAGAGGTTGTCCATCGGTTGCTGTCTCGCCACCAATCCTGATCTGAGGCTCTCTGTTCTGTAAGCTTGTCTTATCATTTTTCTCCACCAAGGCAACTTCCACTGGTGGCTCTTCTGCAGTTTCTGCGAGCGCCTGTGCAGGATCCTCACCACCCTGCCTTTCCGACCGCTCTTCGAACTTGCTCATCAGCTTTTCGAGAGATGCTATCCTGCCTTCCAGTCTCTGTCGTTCCTCTCGTTCTTGAAAATAGGCTTGTGCAAAAAAAACGCCACCCACCGCCAAGATTATCAATATCGCCAGCGGCAAATAAACAATTCGACGATTCAGGTTGAAGGTACGGGTCTTCCCCCTGTGTCTGGAAAAGATTGTTATTGAGTAGTCACTTTCCATCTTTTTCTATACTAGCATCGGCAAGTAATCGGTGGCGAAAGGTTTGTGGCCCTTTTTGTGGCCCTTTCTGATGATCAAGAATTTCTTTTACTTGGAGCTTAACTCACGCCTGGGGTAGGCTTTCGATGGGATCAGAAGGGGATTGGATGTTGGCCTGATCACTTTCTTTCCTAGACAATCCACTTTCCAGCTGCGGATAAGCGGTTCCCGTTGCCTCCATCATTTTAAACGAACCGTCCACCATTCCACCCTCAGCAACGGTTATCGTTGTTGCCTCTACGTCTCCGGTCACCCGCCCCGTGGCAGTGATTTCTAATCGGCTCCTAGCGTTGATATTGCCAATAACCTGACCGCCCACTACAATGGAATCGGCGTAGATATCAGCCTCCACCTTACCTTCGCGGCCTACTACAACCTCACCTTTGGCCTCAATTCTCCCTCTAATGCTGCCTTCCACGCAAACACTGCGGTCACTCTGAATTGACCCCTCGAAAAGAGTATTCGGCCCAATAAGGGTATCCAAGGACAAATCTTTCCCTTTTTTATTCTTGTTAAGCTTCATTGTCCTCCACCCTCGACCTGCAAAGGGCGTACCAACAGACGGTTGGCCTTGGCATTTAGAATATAGTGAAGCGGATTGACGCACCTGTCTTTGACTTTAACCATATAGTGCAGATGATGGCCCGTTGAAAGTCCACTATTACCCATGGATGCAATGATGTCGCCCCGTTTAACTTCCTGTCCAGGACTAACATTGTAAGCCGAAAGATGACCATAGGTGGTAATGATCTTTCGACCGTGGTCTATCTTAAGGAACTTGCCAAGATATTTGTCATATCCTCTCTTGATAACCGTGCCATCGGCAGGCGCGATAATGGGTGTACCTTTACCACTGCTGATATCCAATCCGTTGTGGAATTCCTTCAGACCCGTAAAGGGACTGCGTCGCCACCCGAAACCCGAGGAAAACCAGTAATCAGTAACGTTAACAGGTACAATACTCGGAGTGCTATCCCAGGTCTCCCGTTGACTCCTCATGGTCTCAACCAACTCCTGCAGATCCATCTCCAAGCTCTTGGCTCTCTGGAGAGCTGAAACCTCTTTGGGTTTGATTGGAAACGCTACGCTGCCACTGGCCATGGCATCATTGAGAGCTATGGTGGAAAGATCCGGGGAGGGCTCACCTCCCTGGCCGAGTCCGCCTGCCTCTTCCCCACTTTTTTCCACTCCCAGAAAACTTCGGATTGTATTCTCGTCCTTGCGGATGCGCTCCATAGTCTGTCGAAGTGCTTCCAATTCCCTCTCTTTATGGAGCAGATGGGTATTTTCCTCTCTTAACTCAAGGTAATCCTCATAGAGACTCTTGCCAAAATAGCCCCCAGTTACCAACAGTACCCAGGAGAGCACAAGCATGCCCACAAAAATGTACAAAACTATAGGTGGGAGAGAGAAGGTTCGGGATCTGGAACTCACCGACGGCATCCACATCACAGTTATTCTTTTTCGTCTCATACCGTCACCTGTCCTTAAACGAGAGGAGAGGGAATTAGTAATCCTACTTTTGATCGCAAGTTATTAGAAAAACTGTTAAATATAGTATCCCGGTGAGTTCCGGGCTGCAAGGCAAAAAGGAAGCGGTTAGTTCTCCTAGAAACTGCTGTCATTGAATCGTCTCAGAATGAGGCCCCAGGGTAGAGAAGCTTTCGCGAATTTAAGCACATTGGGCCCACTTTTAATTAAATCCTCATGCTCTGTCAAGTTTTTTTTAAACCATAGCGGTTAGTTAAACGCTTATACCTTTACTCAGTTATTCGCGGTAACCATTTCGCCGTGTCCCCTAGTCCCTTGATTCTTAAGCAAATTTCGCGCCAGAAAATATAATCCCCTTCCTTTTGTTGAATAAGCAAAGTACAAACTTTTAATAATCACCTATAATTATTGACGTAGCCCTGCTTTTGGTATACAAACAAATACACAACAAATTTCTAAGGAGGATTTTCCATGGAAAATCAGTCCGTCGATCCTCGAGTAAGTATACTCAAAGATATTTCTCCATTGCTTACTTCAGTTCTTGACACAGACAGCGTTTTGGAAATGATCATCGAGTCGGTGACCAGACTGATGGAAGCCAAGGCAAGTTCCCTCCTCTTAGTGGATAAGGGCACGAATAAACTTTATTTTCAGGTTGCTACTGGCGAAGCCAAAGAGGAGGTCAAGAAATTTGAGATCGAAATGGGTCAGGGAATTGCCGGCCATGTGGCTCTAACCGGCAAACCTCTTCTCATTCCTGACGTATCTAAAGATCCCCTCTGGGACAGCACCATCAGTGAAGCCACTGGATTTGAAACCCGGTCAATTGCCTGCGTGCCCATCAAAAGCGGACGAGAAGTTATCGGCGTGATCCAGATTATCGACAGGGAGGACGGCCAGTCAATCCATGAAGCTGACATGGAAATTTTGAAACATTTCTCTGAACTCTCTTCGGTAGCCATTGAGCGGGCTAGAAACTACAAGGACATAGTTAATGAGAACCTATACCTAAAAAAGGAGCTGGAGTCCCGATATGAAATCATTGGTGTAAGCAAGGCTATAGAAAAAGTAATCGCTGACGCCGTGAAAGTTGCCAATTCTAAGACTACCACTTTGATCACCGGTGAAAGTGGTACAGGCAAAGAGCTTGTTGCCAGACTAATTCATAAGATTGGGCCCAGACGTAAGAAAAAGCTCATGGTGGTCAATTGCGCCGCCTTTACCGATACTTTGTTGGAATCCGAACTGTTCGGGCATGAGAAAGGTTCATTTACTGGTGCCATCTCGCGCAAAACCGGAGTTCTTGAGATTGCCGACGGCGGCACTCTTTTTCTGGACGAGGTTGCTGAAATGAGCCCCTCCATGCAGGTAAAACTATTGAGGGTCATCCAAGAAGGAACCTTCAATAGAGTGGGCTCGCCTACTCCCATGCAGGTAGATATCAGAGCCATTGCAGCCACCAACAAAAATCTCTTCGAGGAAGTGCACAAAGGGCTATTCCGCGAAGATTTATATTATCGACTAAATGTGGTGCACATACATATCCCCGCGCTGAGGGAGAGGAGGGACGACATTCTGGTTTTGGCTCAACACTTCCTGGACAAGTACAAGCACATCAGGGGACCGTCTAATATCAGTTTCAGCCCTGCTACCACCGAAGTGATGCAAAACTATCACTGGCCCGGTAATGTCCGGGAACTGGAGAATGCCGTTGAGCGAGCCATAGTGATGGGTAGCGGCGAGTTTATAGAGCCCGAAGATCTGCCCTTCAGTGTTGTACCATCAGGAGACACTGCGCAAGAACTTCTGGGTTCCTCCCTGAAAGACGCACTCGATTCTTTCAAACGTGATTTCTTACAGCGCAACTTGGACCATCAGGGTGGCAGTGTCAAGGATACGGCAAAGATTCTTGGCATTCAGCGCACCTATCTTTCCCGGCTGATTTCCAAATACGGTTTGACAACCAGGCGGGGCCGCTGATCGCTGTAGCTTTAGCTACTGTGGCGAAGGAGAGTAGCACTGAGCACCAAGATTAGTGTTTTAATAGTTAGTAGTTAGTAGTTAGTAGTTGGCAGTCAGAAGTGAGTGGGCAACTGTTTTAACCAGGCACTCCTTCGACAGGCTCAAGACAAGTAGGAGCTAAGCACTAGGCACCTCGGTAATTTCAAATTTCGAATTGCGAATTGCGGATTTAAAAATTAGAAATTTGAACCCTATGCCCCATGCCCTATGCAAGACTAGGGACAGCAGAAGGGGTTGGAGCTCAAAATGGCAGGTGTGATTAGAAAAGCTAAAGTAGACGAGGTTCGCGAAATTCAGAAGATGCTGGCCATCCAAGCGGAGCGCGGTGCTCTGCTGCCCCGCTCTTTGAGCGAGCTCTTTGACAACCTCCGGGACATATTTGTCTACCTCAATGATGACAAGCCTGAGATCATCGGTACTTGTAGCATGCACATCTGCTGGGAAGATCTTGCCGAAATTCGCTCTTTGGTGGTAAGGGAGCCCTACCAGAGTCAAGGAATCGGTAAGAAGCTAGTAGAGGCATGCGTTTCTGAAGCTTTAAATTTGGGCTTGAATCGCATATTCGTTCTAACATATAAGGTGGAGTTCTTTCACAGATTGGGATTCAGAGAAGTGGACAAAGCGACTCTGCCCCATAAGATTTGGGCAGACTGTCTCAAGTGTGTCAAATTTCCCGAGTGTGATGAAGTGGCAATGATTTATGAGATATAAGGAATTAGGTTTCAGGTGTCAGGGATGAGTCACAAAGGCTGAAACCTGAACCGCCTGCGGCGGAAAACCTGAAACCTTAATCAAGGCAGGGGATAAACATGGGTTTAATATCAAATCCATTAACGAAGATTTTTGGCAGCAAGAATGTGCGTGAACTGAAACGGATAGCACCACTAGTGGATCAAATCAACAGCCTGGAGCCTGAGATTCGCTCCCTGAGTGATGCGGAACTGGCCGGGGCCACAGCCCGTTTTCGTGAAAGCTTGGAGCAAGGAGCCACTATTGATGAGCTCCTGCCGGAGGCATTTGCCGTGGTCCGGGAGGTCTCAGTGCGCACTCTGGGTATGCGTCCTTTTGACGTCCAGTTAATCGGCGGAATCGTCCTCCACCAGGGAAACATCTCCGAAATGAAAACCGGCGAAGGCAAAACATTGGCTGCCACTCTGCCTGTTTATCTAAATGCTCTAACAGGCCGCGGGGTGCATGTGGTGACGGTAAATGACTATCTTGCTCGCCGAGACGCCGAGTGGATGGGTGCCATCTACAAATTCCTCGGCCTGAGCGTTGGAGTCATCCTTCACCATCTAAATGATCAAGAAAGGCAACTTGCCTATGGCGCCGATGTAACCTACGGCACTAACAACGAATTCGGCTTTGACTATCTGCGGGACAACATGAAATTCCACCACCGGGACTGTGTGCAGCGAGAACTTCATTACGCCATCGTTGATGAGGTGGACAGCATCCTCATAGACGAAGCTCGAACTCCCCTGATCATATCCGGGCCGGTAGAGTATTCAATCAAAGATTACGAGAAACTCCGCGGTCCGGTGTCCAATCTTTTCCAGCGCCAACAGAAGTTGGCAGCCCAATATATCCGAGAAACGCAAAAACTGCTGGATCAGGATCAGGATTATGAAGCCAGTGAGATGTTTATCCACGCTCATCGAGCCGCCCCCAGACATCCAAATGTCATGGAGATGATGGAAGATGGGAAGGTGCGCAAACTGTTAAAAACTGTAGAGCAGGACTATTCTTTGGCCAAACGTCTTCCCGAGGTCGATGAATCACTTTTTTACGTGGTGGAGGAAAGAGAGCGCAACGTCTATCCTACAGAGCGTGGCAAGGACATAATCGCCAAAAACGATACCGGATTCTTCATCTTGCCCGAATTAGATATGGAACTGGAGAGGATAAATCAGGACACTTCCCTGGCCCCGGAAGAAAAGGCGGAGCAATCGTACCGAATTCGCAACGAGTACGAGCAGAAGCTCACCCGCAACCACGTCATCAACCAGCTGCTCAAGGCCTATGCTCTTTTCGCTAAAGATGTAGACTATGTGGTCAAAGACGGTCAGATAATCATAGTGGATGAGTTCACCGGGCGCCTCATGCCCGGACGTCGCTATAGTGATGGCTTGCATCAAGCATTGGAGGCCAAGGAAGGGGTTCGAGTCGAGCAGGAGAACCAGACCCTGGCCACCATTACCTTTCAGAACTATTTTCGTATGTATGAGAAACTAGCAGGCATGACAGGGACTGCCGACACTGAAGCTTCGGAGTTTGCCCAGATTTACGAACTAGATGTATCACTAATTCCTACCAACAAAAAGATGATCAGGTCTGATTATCCCGATGTCATCTATAAGACTGAAAGGGAGAAGTTTCGGGCAGTTGTGGAGGAGATCAAGGAGTTGGCTCAGATGGAGCACCCGGTGCTGGTTGGCACTGTTTCAATTGAGAAATCTGAAAGACTCAGCAATATGCTAGCCAAAGATGGCGTGAAACATTCCGTGCTGAATGCCAAGAATCATGAGAAGGAAGCAGAGATTGTAGCCAAAGCCGGCCAAAAAGGAGCAGTCACTATCTCAACCAACATGGCAGGTCGCGGCACTGACATTGTGCTGGGCCCTGGAGTGGTGGAAATGGGTGGCCTGCATATTATAGGTACCGAGCGCCATGAAGCTCGTCGGATTGACAATCAGCTTCGAGGCCGAGCAGGCCGCCAGGGAGATCCGGGCTCTTCCCGCTTCTACCTGTCACTGGAAGACGACCTCATGAGAATTTTTGCCGCCGACCGCATCGCCAATCTTATGGATCGAGTGGGCATGGAGGAAGACCAACCCATAGAACACTCTCTCATCAGCAGAGCAATAGAAAACGCCCAGAAGAAAGTGGAAGGCCAAAATTTCAACATCCGCAAGCAGCTTATCGAGTACGACGATGTCATGAACCAGCAGCGGGAGATAATTTATGAGCAAAGAAGGCAGGCTCTGGAGGAGGAAAATCTCCAGCCGGTGATTCTGGACATGATTGAGGATATTTTGGACGATCTGGTGGAATCTCACACAGAGGAGGAAATTCCTCCGGAGGAGTGGGACCTCCGAGGACTGGAGGAAGCTTTCCTTCAGCAGTTCTCCCTGCCACTCACCCTCAGTGATGAAGCAGTGGAAGATCTTACCCAGGAGGGTATACGGGAATTTCTTCTGGAAAAGGCGCGCAATGCTTATTTCCAGAAGGAGAACGAATGGGGAGCAGAAATCACTCGAGACATGGAGCGGTTAATAACTCTGCAGACTGTAGATCAGCGCTGGCGTGAGCACCTGCTGGCCATGGATCATCTCAAGGAAGGGATCGGTCTCCGTGGGTATGCGCAGCAAAACCCCCTCATCGAGTACAAGCGTGAAGGACTCGACATGTTTCAGGAGATGATAGAAAAGATCAAAGTCGAGACCATTCAAATGCTCTTTAGAATTCAAGTGGCCACTCAAGAAGAAACAGAGCAGCTGGAAGAAGCTCAGCAACAGCCAATGTACTTCAGTCACGGCGATTCAGCTGCCGGCTCGAAAAGAAAGCCAGTAAAAAAAGCTGCCAAAATCGGTCGCAATCAGCCTTGCCCCTGCGGCAGCGGCAAAAAATACAAAAAATGCTGTGGGAGATAAGGGCATAGCGCCAGGAGCATAGGGCATAGCGAAAATCATGGTAAACGGTAAATGGTAAACGGTGAAAAGGTTTGGATTTGATCCCTTTAGCGTTCACCGATTACTGTTTACCAAACGCTATGCGCTTTGCGTCAGTTGTGATCTTTGTGGTTCTCATTTTTGATAACGAACGCGTCATGAGCGAAAAAGAATACACTGTTCCCGGATTTAAGGCAGGGGCCATAGCCGCCGGAATTCGTTACCAAGGTCGGCCTGATCTCGCACTCATAATCAGTGAAGTTTCCGCAACCGCAGCCGGGGTTTTCACCACCAACAAAGTGCAAGCGGCCCCAGTTTTGCTAAGCCGTACACATCTGACTGGCAACAAGGCGAGAGCCATTGTAGCCAATAGCGGCATCGCCAACGCTTGTACCGGTGAAGGCGGCTTCCAGCGAGCCAAATCCACGGCTCATATCGTTGCTGAAGCGGTTGGCTGCCCCGTCCATGAAGTTTTGGTAGCATCAACCGGGGTAATCGGAATGGATCTTCCCCTCGAGCCGCTGGCCAATTGTATACCCAAGTTAGTTTCCTCTGTCCGCGGTAACGGCTGGTTTGATGCGGCCCGGGCAATTATGACCACAGATACGGTGCCAAAAATCCATATGGTAAAAAGCCGGCTGCAGGATCATGATTTTACAGTGCTTGGCATCGCCAAAGGCGCGGGCATGATCTCCCCGGACATGGCAACCCTACTCTCATTTGTGGCCACCGATGCAGCTATCTCTCCGGCTGCGCTTCAAGCCTTGATAAGAGAAGAAACAGACCGATCCTTCAACCGGATTACGGTGGACGGAGATACGAGTACCAATGACACCCTTCTAGTACTCGCAAACGGACTTGCGGGTAACCGGCCTGTAAAGAAGCTGGATTCCTCTGATGGTGAATCTCTGCGCCAGGCCTTAGGAGAGGTGCTTCTCAAACTGGCAAAAATGATTGTGGCCGATGGTGAAGGTGCCACCAAATTCGTAAAAATAACGGTGAGAGGTGGCTCGAGTCAAGCTGCAGCACTCCTTGCAGCCCGTACCGTAGCCAACTCGCTTTTGGTAAAAACTGCTCTTTTCGGCGAGGATGCGAATTGGGGCCGAATTCTGGCGGCTTTGGGCCGGGCGGGCATCGATCTAGACCCTCAGCGAGTGCAACTGTTTTTCAATGAGGTCAAGCTTGTTGAAAAAGGACTTGCGGTTGGAGCGGAAGCGGAGACTAAGGTCAGCAAAATTCTCAAGGACTCGTCATTTTCTCTTACCATCGATCTTGGTCAGGGAAAGGCTGAGGAAACTGTCTACACCTGTGATCTCAGCCTCGATTACGTCAAAATCAACGCCGATTATCGCAGTTGAACCAGCCATCAGCTTTCAGCTGTCAGCCACCAGCAAAAAAAGCTGACGGCTGATCGCTGAACACTGAAAGCTTTAATTGTTATGATGATCGCTTGCCACCACCCAAATTTCATGCCCTGGCCCGGACTATTCTTCAAGGCAATGCAGGCAAGTCAGATGGTGCTCCTTGACGATGTCCAGTTTCCTTTAGGTGGAAGCTGGGTAAACCGCAATCGGTTCAAAAACGACCAAGGTGAATTGTGGCTGACAGTACCGGTTTGGAAAAGGGGTCGGAGTCTCCAGCGGATAGACCAGGTTGAGATCTGCAACGAAGAAAACTGGCAGAAAAAGCACTTACTGAGTCTCACCCATGCATACAGCAATGCTCCTTACTGGGATGAACACTCAGAATTCTGCCGAGGAATCTACGGTAAACTTTGGCAAGACCTTTTGGAACTGAACCTAGAGATCTTGGATTATTTGTGGACTGCTTTGTCCATTGGCCAGCCTTTCGTCCGCAACTCTTCTCTGGCCATTGACTCCAAAGGTTCTCAAAGGCTGGTTGATATCTGCAAGGCTCTGGGAGCAAGGAGGTATTTAACCATAGCCTCCTCACATAAATACCTGGACGAAGACCTCTTCCAAAAATCTGGGATCCAACTCATCTACTATAAGTATGAACCTCCTGTCTATCCTCAGCTTTGGGGTGATTTCATTGCCAATCTTTCAGTTTTGGACCTTCTCCTCATCTGCGGGCCAAAAAGCTCCGGGCTGATCCAGCAAGCCGGCTGGCTCGTCCGCTCCTGACTGCAAGCAATAAGCCAGCTTGCAGCTTGCAGTTGCCAGCAGACAGCAAACAGTCACAGGTAAGGACAGGGTAAGCTGCGAGGTAAACAGCATCGGAGCAACCGGTGGGAAACCTGCGCTCCTTGGAAGGGCGACCATCTGCATCGGCGCGAGGACGGGCCAATCGGTTCAATATGCATGGCAGCGACTATGCTGGTTTACCGAGTAGCTTACTCTGTCCTTACCAGATATTCTCCACAGTAGATGGTAAACCCATAAAAAGAAAATGGGTAAACTCCTGTCTCTTTTCTCCTTGAAAGTTAGCACCAAGTGTGATAGTTAAAACCGGTTTACCTAAAGGCGCGAACTGTCTTGCTTCGCGCGCTTTTCAAAACGCACATCCCCTAGATCCTTTGGTGCCCCAGCGGTTGGGGTGGCTTTCAGGTATTTCAAGGGGGATGGAGGAAAAACCAGAGGGAGGAAATCATGCCTGTCATCACCATGAAACAACTTCTTGAAGCAGGTGTTCATTTTGGACACCAAACCCGCCGCTGGAATCCGAAAATGAAACCTTACATTTTCGGAGCGCGGAACGGAATCTACATCATCGATCTGCAGAAAACCGTTCGGATGTTCAATACTGCCTATCAGTTCCTCGTTGATACGGTGGCTGCTGGAGATTCAGTGCTATTTGTCGGCACCAAGAAGCAAGCTGTGGATTCCATCGTAGAAGAATCCGAGCGTTGCGGCATGTTCCGGGTTACCCACCGGTGGCTGGGAGGAATGCTTACCAACTTCCAGACCATCAAAAATAGCATTGATCGGTTAAAGCAACTTAAAGCCATGAAAGATGATGGCAGCATCAACAAGTTCCCCAAGAAAGAGATTCTCAAGATGGAACGGGAGATGATGAAACTGGATAGGAACTTGGGGGGCATTGAAGATATGGAGCGTCTGCCAGGGGCAGTTTTTGTAGTGGATCCACGGCGTGAAAACATCGCGGTAGCCGAAGCAAACAAGTTGCGCATACCCATCCTAGCGATTGTGGATAGCAATTGCGACCCTGATCCCATAGATTATGTCATTCCCGGCAACGACGACGCTATCCGCTCCATCCGTCTTTTTTCTTCTAAAGTCGCCGATGCATGTATCGAGGGCAAACAAAAAAGAGAAGAGCAGCTTCAAGCCACCATGGACAAGGCGGCCATTGACATTGAAGTGGAGACTGCACCCATCGGCAGTGTTGTTGCAGCTGAAGAAGGCGGACCAGAGATAGAGATTATCAATCCCGTGGAACAGGAAGAATGAGTGAGGCTCGAAGGAGGAGAAAATTGCAAATCACCTCAGCAATGGTAAAGGAACTACGCGACAAGACGAACGCTGGAATTATGGACTGCAAGTCGGCCCTCCAGGAATCCCAGGGTGATATGGAAAAGGCCGTTGATTACCTCAGACAAAAGGGGCTGGCTGTTGCCCAAAAAAGGGCCGGACGGGCTGCCAGTGAAGGTGTGATCCACTCTTACATTCACGCCGGCGGCAAAATTGGGGTCATGGTGGAAGTAAACTGTGAGACCGATTTTACTGCCAAAAGTGAACCATTTTTGGACTTTGCCAAGAACCTAGCTATGCACATCGCCGCAACTAGCCCCCTGTCGATTGACCGCGAAGGCCTCTCGCCGGAGGTAGTGTCCCGTGAGCAGGAAATCTACCGAGCGCAAGCCCTCGATACCGGTAAACCGGAGAAAATTGCAGACAAAATTGTCGAAGGTAAACTCAAAAAATTCTACCAGGAAGTTTGCCTATTAGAACAGGCCTATGTGCGTGACACCGACATTACAGTGGAGGACCTACTGAACGAACTTCGGGCCAAAACCGGTGAGAACGTAATAGTGAGCCGCTTTGTTCGATACCAACTAGGTGAGGATTCGGCGGGATAGCGCTCAAAATACTAGGCACTAGGCAGTAAGCACTATGCACCTTAGTAATTTCGGATTGCGGATTGCGGATTTAATGTAGCATAGTGCAAGGAGCCAGGAGTCAGAATCCAGAATTCAGGAGAAAAGCAATTAAAATTGAGGTCCTCTCAACTTGTGGTTTCTTCGCCGCGTCTCCGTCTCGCCCCTTCACCGTGTCGGCTCTCGGTGCCTAGTGCTTAGTGGTTAGCGTATTTGGGGAGACTGGCAAGACACAGGGCAAGAAAAAACAGAGCGCAAGCAGCAGAACGCTATGCCTGAGGCTAAATACAAGCGGATACTTCTAAAAATTAGCGGTGAAGCTCTCATGGGAGATGCCCCTTTTGGCATCGTCCCTGAGGTTATAGGCCGGGTTGCCGAGGACATTTTTGCCGTGGACCGCTTGGGGGTTGAGGTCGCTGTGGTTATCGGTGGCGGCAACATCTTTCGCGGCTTATCTGCCGCTTCCTACGGCATGGACCGGGCCTCTGCCGACTACATGGGGATGCTGGCTACTGTTATCAATGCTTTGGCCCTGCAAGACGCCCTGGAGAGATTGGGTGCCCAGACCCGATTGCAATCTGCCATTACCATGCGAGAGGTGGCAGAGCCGTACATTCGCCGCAGAGCCGTTCGCCACTTGGAGAAAGGCCGTATCGTGATCTTTGCTGCGGGGACAGGCAATCCCTACTTCACCACTGATACCGCTGCTGCCTTGCGCGCCATGGAGATACAAGCCGAAGTTCTCCTCAAAGCCACCAGGGTTGACGGAGTTTACCCCGCCGA
>JAJDNT010000075.1 GCA_022340515.1 Deltaproteobacteria bacterium | reverse complement strand
CCAATCTGTTCAGCCTCAAGGTCAAGTCCTCATCGAGAACCAAAACCTCAGCGAAGAAACCATCTATTGGAGCTTTAAGTTGGCTCAGTCGGTTCAACACTGCATCGTAGTCTCTGGCGGCCAAGGGGTTTTCTAGGTCCTGTTCACAGGCGATCAGGTTCTGATACAAATCCTTTTCTGCTTGGTTCAGGAATCTCTCCGGATCCACTGATGCATCAACCGGTTCCTTCAAGATGTTAACCACTCTTTTGACGGTGCCCACTAAAGGTTCAAAGTGCTCTCGTTCTTTAAAACTCTCCAGAGTTCTGATTTTTGCCACCGTTTCGACCAAGGGATCAAGATGATGGACAAGTACCGCCTCCACAACATTTTGTGGAAGTCCCTGGCCGATGAGGAAGTGCTGCAACCTTCTTTTGAAGAATTCGAGTACGGCTTGATGAGTCTGGTCAGGGGGTTCGGTAAGCTTTCCGTCCAAACCTTCAATGGCTTTACTTATCAGGTCAGAGAGAGATAAGGCGAGGTCTTTTTCCAATATAATGCGAATAATTCCCAAGGCTTGGCGTCGTAAAGCGAAGGGATCTGCAGTTCCAGTGGGAATTTGACCGATACCGAAACAGCCAACAACGGTGTCCAACTTATCGGATATGCTCACGAGGGAGCCAGCCATACCAGAGGGGAGCTGGCCACCCGCATGGGTTGGTAAGTAATGTTCGTAAATGGCTTCCGCCACTGCCTCGTTTTCCTTGGCAAGTTGAGCATAGGCACGGCCCATAATTCCCTGTAACTCGGGGAATTCACCCACCGTGCCGGTCACCAGGTCGGCCTTGCACAAATAGGCAGCCCTGCTAATTGTCGCCTTGTCATTCGGTGCTACCTGATCAGCCATATATTCTGCCAGTATTTTAAACCTCTCCAGCTTTTCGTAAGAGGTGCCGAGCTTGGAGTGGAAGACCACCTCTTTTAGCTCCTCGACCCTATCGTCGAGGGAGACTTTCTGATCCTCCACATAATAGAAGCGGGCATCCTCAAGACGGGCCCGGAGCACTCGTTCGTTTCCTAGGGCTACAATTTGAGGGTCGCGGGTCAGGGTGTTGTTGACCGTGACAAAACAGGGCATTAATTTACCTGCGTCGTCCAGCACGGCGAAGTACCGCTGGTGTGCTCGCATGGCAGTAATCAGGACTTCCTGGGGCAGTTCGAGGTAGTGCTGGTCGAAACTGCCGCAGACTGCAGTGGGATACTCCGCCAACTGAACCACCTCAGCCAAAAGATCTTCGTCCTCACGGATATTGCCTTTCTTTTCCTCGGCGCAGGCAGCAACAATCTGACGTATTCTTTCCCTACGCTCCTCGATGTCTACGATTACAAACCTTTCGCGCAGGACATCCACATAGCCGTTAATGTCAGTAACCTCGAAGGGGCCCGGACTCATGAAACGGTGCCCGTAAGAGGTGCTGCCACTTGTGACGTTGCCATAAGTGAAGGGGATAACTTCCTTACCCAGCAGGGCGACTATCCAGTGTATGGGGCGGGCAAAGGTGACTTTCAAGTCACCCCAGCGCATGGACTTGGGAAAGGGTATATCTCCGATTAGATTCGCCAGCACTCCAGCCAAAAGGTCGACAGTAGAGACTCCAGCCTCGT
The DNA here is from genome assembly GCA_022340515.1 of Deltaproteobacteria bacterium. Classification (GTDB taxonomy): domain Bacteria; phylum Desulfobacterota; class Syntrophobacteria; order BM002; family BM002; genus BM002. The sequence goes on along the minus strand of JAJDNT010000075.1, from coordinate 29,551 downwards.
GGCGGCTAACAACCACATACTCGCCTTTACTGGTTTTCTTTATTTGGAGTTTTTCAGGGCTCACTCCTTGGGATTTGGCAAAACCGACGGCGGCCTGGGTAGGATTTCCTGTCTGGTCAAAGGCGATATCCTTAGGCGGGCCGGTGATTTCAACAGTCTGGGCTCCTTGCTTTTCGGTAACATCTTTGATCATCCAGGCCATACGTCTTGGGGTAGCCATGGTCCTGATAATTCCGTGGGCCACCCGCCTATCCGTTAGGAATTTGCTCAGCATCGTAGCCATGGCATCCAGAGCTGGCTGGATGTAACTGGCTGGAATTTCTTCCGTGCCAATCTCTAATAAAAAGTCGCTTGCCATAGAGTCTCCCCCGATTCCTTTTCAACCTCACGAGTTATAAATAACTACCCCCGTCATCCGGTCTATTATTTTTTCCAGCGATTCAGCAAAGGATAACCCATCTCCTCACGTTGTACCAGGTAACCCTGCGCTGCAAGTCGAGCTAGATTTCTTACTCTACCTATATAATTAGTGCGCTCGGCCACGCTGATAGCTCCCCGGGCATCCAACAAGTTAAATGTATGTGAACACTTGAGACAATAGTCGTAGGTCGGCAATACCAATTTGCGCTCGCTCATCCGGATGGCCTCAGCCTCGTACATGTTAAAAAGCTTGAAAAGCATGTCCACATCTGCTTCGTCAAAATTGTAATAGGAAAACTCCACCTCCCAATTGTGATGGACGTCTCCATAAGTCATCTCGTCGTTCCACTTCAGGTCAAAAACGTTGTCCACCCCTTGGAGGTACATGGCGATTCGCTCGAGGCCATAAGTGAGTTCTCCCGAGATGGGATCCAGTGGCACACCTCCGGCATGCTGAAAGTAGGTGAACTGGGTGATTTCCATACCGTCCAGCCAGACTTCCCAACCAAGTCCTGAGGCGCCGAGGGTGGGTGATTCCCAATCATCCTCCACAAAGCGGATATCGTGGTCCAATGGATCAATGCCGAAACTTCTTAGGCTTTGTAGGTACAGTTCCTGTAAATCCATGGGAGATGGTTTGAGTATTACCTGATACTGATAGTAATGCTGAAGGCGGTTAGGATTTTCGCCGTAACGTCCGTCAGTGGGCCGGCGAGATGGTTCTACGTAAGCGACATTGTAAGGTTCGGGACCAAGACATCTAAGCAAGGTGGCCGGGTTGAAAGTCCCGGCGCCCACTTCGATATCATATGGCTGTTGAATGATACAGCCGTAATCATGCCAATATTTTTCTATGGCCAAAATTAATTCCTGAAAGGTCATGGGAGACTCCTTAGAGAAAGGATGCAGAAATGGGTCAAAAAACTAAATTACCCTGCTGCTGTTTGTCTGTCAAGCCCATTGTCTAGGGCGTTTACAATGCAACTAGGCACTAAGCACCGAGTTCGCATAGGGCAAAGCGGGAAGCGCATAGCGAAAAGGCATAGAAAATGGGGTATGCAGTGAAAGAAAGCAGGCAGCCGACAGCAAGCAGCAATTCAACTGACCACTAAACACCAGACAATAGGCACCGCTGGCAGACGCGGTGAAACGGCGAAACGGAGACGGGGCGAAGAGAGGACAGAGGACAGACGACAGATGCTTCAAAGTACTGAATATCGAACAGCAGAACAAGGAACCGCAGAATGATGAAGTGATCACTTCTATATTCATAATTCCTTGCTCGACATTCTGCGGTTCAAGGAGACGGTAGCTGAGATGAAGTCAATCTTGATTGCTTTTCTCCTAAATTATGACTCCTGACTCCTTACTCTATTGCCTATGATCCATGCTCTATGCCTTTTTAAATCCGCAATCCGCAATCCGAAATTACAGAGGTGCTTACTACCTAGTCCCTAGTGCTCTTCTGGCCGCTGCCTGCTTATAAGACAGGCTAGGGATGGGCAGAACTGTTGTTTGCTTCTAATGCCCCTATCTGATGCAGGAGCCTCAGAGACTTGAGATCTTTCTCTAGATGATGTCGAATAAGATCTAAGAGGAGAAAACGACATTCATCCCGGGATTGACGATGGAATCTGAGGCGCCAGACTTTGCCTAGGGGCAGGTGTTGTGCTTGCCTCAGCAGCATAACGGTGCCCAAGGAGACTTGATAGACCTTCCCACCCGGGCGGTGATTTTCGCAGAGTAGTCCCCCTTGGGAAATGGAGAAAAACCAGCCTTGACCAGGAGTCGACTCCCGGCCGCAGCGAAGGCATGTCTGTAGATTTGGAGCATAGCCGCTCAGGCTCAGCACCCGCACGAGGAATAAAAAGGAGGGGGCTTCAGGTTCTGCTTTTTCCTCTAACTGTTTGAGGTACTGATTAAGCAAGGCAAAAAGATGTGGATTAGCCTGCCGCTCCGGTGACATTTCCAGCACAACCTCACAGCTGAGACTGGCATAGCCTAAACGTGTCACGTCGTTGCGGATGTCGATGAAACCATCCTTGAGCTCGCTGGCATCGATGCGCACCAGTCCAGAGGATGATCTGTCTGCATAGGTAATTAGGACGTAGGAAAGAGGTTCTAGGGTGTGGACGAAACGTTTCTTACTGCGCCGTGCTCCTTTGGCGATACCGGTGAGTTGCCCATGGTTCCTGCTGAAGAATGTAATCAAACGGTCCGATTCGCCATAGTCCCTGGTGCGGAGAATGATCGCCTCGTCTTGGCGAATGGTCATTGTCTGTTCCCCGAATCGGTACCTTCTAAAACGTTTTCAAAGATCAGCGAGGGATCAGGCAGTTTTAGCCGTACAACCTCACCGCTTTGTCCCAGTAGTTTCAAAGGATTGTCATTGAGAAAGAGCCTGATTCCGCCAGCGTTTCCTACAAGGAGCTCCAGGTCTGATCTTGCCATCCAGGTCAGCTGTTCACCCGGCTGGAGTAAATACTCCCGTTCGCGGCTTCCATCGATGATGATATGCAGCCAGGTCCTTTCTAGTGCCTCGACTCTAAGGACGAATGGCCCAGGGAGTAACTCAACAGGTGCTTTTCGAACACCTGGCTGAAAGATCTTGGCCTCTGCCTCCGTATCGATCTCCTCGGCAGCCTTTGTCGCCTCTTCGGAGGGCTGTTTCTCAGCGGGCTCAGAAGCTGAATCGGCTATTGTGGCTTTTTGACCTACTTCCAACGAGAGAGACGACTTTACTTCGGTGGGTGTCTCGGGCTGGCGGTGGACAAAGTCGGCGTGGGTCCAGAAAATGGCCAAGACCGCCAAGAGCCCAAGGGCTATAAATAGAGCAAGGCTCTTTTTTTTGGAGGATTTCGGGTGTAGCCTTTGGTGAAACTTCTCTATTGCTTCGTGGCGGGCACCAACTTCCTCGATAAGATCTTGGTATTCGACAATCACATCTTCCGGGTCAAGACCAATCCTCTGGGCATAGGCCCTGAGAAACCCCTTGATCAAGACAGGGGCGGGGAGCTGCTCGCCATCCCCCTCTTCGATGGCCTGAAGCATTTTCATGCTGATTCTGGTATCGGCAGCTATTTGTTGTAGACTTATTCCTCGTGCTTGCCGTTCACCTCGCAGAAATTCACCTAGCCTTTTCATGACCTCACCACCTGTTGCAGAGCATGAAGCCAGACTTAACCACGGAGGACACAAAATAAATTCTAGATTTTAGATTGTAGATTGCAGATTAACACAGGTAAAAACTAAAAGATTTCGAAATCTTCAATCGACAATCGACAATCTGAAATCCCATCTTTTTGTCTCAATGGCCAAGCTGTAAGGGTCTCGGTTAGGGGTAGATGCGCTGTAAGAGCCTCGGAAAGGGAATAGCCTCCCTTAAATGCTTGATGCCGCAGATCCAGCCAATGGTTCGTTCTATTCCAAGGCCAAAGCCTGAATGGGGTACCGAGCCGTAGCGCCTTAGATCGAGATACCATTCAAAGGACTCGCGGGGGAGCTTGTGCTGCGCCAGCCTCTCCAAAAGTTTATCATAGTCATCCTCCCTTTGAGAGCCGCCGATAAGCTCCCCATAACCTTCAGGTGCGAGTACATCAACACAAAGTGCCAATTCAGGCCTAAGGGGATCGCTTTTCATATAGAAGGCCTTTGTCTGCAGGGGATAGTGAGTGATCATTACGGGGCGATCAAACTGCTCCGAGATAACAGTATCTTCGGCGGCGCCAAAATCATCACCCCATTGGTGGGAAATACCTTTTTGCCGCAAAATATCCAAAGCTTCTTCATAGGTTATACGGGGAAATGGCTGCACCACTGACTGCAGTTTAGTTAAGTCACGGTCTAAAACTTTTAGTTCCTCCCTTCTGTGAGTCAGGACAGAATGAACTAGATGGGTTATCAGTTCTTCTGCCAGCGAGAGAATATCTTTTAATTCGGCAAAGGCCACTTCTGGCTCCAACATCCAGAACTCGGTTAAGTGCCTACGGGTCTTGGATTTTTCCGCTCTAAATGTGGGGCCCAAAGTGTAGACCTTGCCGAAAGCCATGGCACCGGCTTCGGCATACAGCTGACCGCTTTGGGAGAGATAGGCCTTCTCATCGTAGAAATAATCAGTTTCGAAGAGAGTGCTGGTGCCTTCACAGGAAGTAGGGGTAAGGATAGGGGCATCGAAAAGGATGAAGCCCTCACGGTTAAGATAGGACTGAGCTTCTTGGATAAGGTGGCTGCGGATGCGCAGGATGGCGTGTTGTCTAGAGGAGCGAAGCCAGAGATGACGATGGTCCAATAGAAATGATGGTCCGTGTTCTTTAGGGCTGATGGGATATTCTTCAGCCACCTGAATGATTCGCAAATCGCTCACCTGCAACTCATGACCTCCGGGAGCGCGGGCATCGGCTCGTACCTTCCCCCTTACCTCTAAAGAGGATTCTAGGGTTAGAATGTCAGTAGCGGAGAAAGACTCTGGAGTCACCTCGTTTTTCACCACCACAGATTGGATGATACCGGTGCCGTCACGGATTAAAAGGAAGCGAACCTTGCCGCTGGAACGCTTGTTGTAAAGCCAGCCCCGTAAGGTCACCATCTGGCCGACGAACTCGCCAATCTTATCAATGGTTGTAATTTGAGTCATGGAGCTACTCCGAAAAACAGAAGGCCCAGGCTAAGTTGCTGCAATCATCTTCTCCAATTGCATCGATGTAATCTCAGTAGTTCCGCCTGAGGCGGATCCGTGGTCTAAAGCCGCACAGCGCCAAGCGCAGAGCGCATAGCGTGGAATATTAACCCTGAAAACACCATGCGCTTGGCAACGAACGAAGTGAGCCAAGACGGACAACGGACCACTAACTACGGATCTTCTAATAGACAATCTTCACATAAGAGCGTTCTCGCAGTCCACTCAGCCACTCTTTGTAACGAAAGTCCAATTCTCTCTTATAAAGTAAGTCTCTAATAGTACCCTCAACCTCATCCAATGACTTGGCGGGGGCTTTGTCTACCTCGATGAGTTTTATAAGATGTATCCCTCTGGTGGTTTCAATGTCCGGGCTAACTTGGCCAGGTTTTAAGGCCTCAACTGCTGCTTCTAGAACAGGCTCGAGTTCACCTCTGGAAAAAAAACCTAAGTCGCCACCGGCCTCGGCTCCGGGGCCTTGACTGTAGCGCTTGGCCAGTGAGTCAAAATCAGCACCCGCCCGCAACCGTTCTAAAATCTCTGTGGCTACCTTGCGCAAATCAGTCCGCTCCTCCGGGGTGTCAGTGGGGGAGAAGGGTAGGTAAATGTCCTGAATGCGCCACCTCTCCTTTCCTTCGAATTCCTCTATATGGTCTTTATAGTAGGCTTCAATCATTTCATCGGTGATTACCGTCTTACTCCTTACCTCCCGGCTGACGAGCTTTTTCTGTTCTAGACTTGTCTTAATTTGCTCGCGAAAATCGTCAAGTGTTCTTCCATCTTTGCGAAGCTCGGCTTCCAGAGTCTCCTGAGTCAGACGATTTTCCTTCATAATATTGCCGATGACCTCATCTACCTCCTCTTCACTAACGCTGATTTTCAGCCGGGAGACCTCTTGGGCGGCCAAGCGTTCATTGATGAGATAGTCGAGCATATCGCGACGAATCTTTTCCAAGGACTGATCTTGCTCTTGGAGAAAGGGATTTTGGCGGCGGGCAGCCACAAAAGCATTTGTTCTCTCATTGAGTTCGCTCAAGGTGATGATGTCGTCATTAACGTAAGCGATAATTCGATCTACCACCTCAGCCCTGGACGGGGAGAGAGTCAAAATACCCCCCGCAAAGAGACAAAGCCATACACTGATGAGCCAATTTTTCCAGCCTATTTCCATTGCAAGATAACGTTGGTCAAGATGAGCTAACTACCCGACCTCAAAACAAAAACTAGCAAATTTAAACTGATAACATGTTAAACTAAGTTGTGCAAGAGCTTTTTGAGTTCGGTGATGGATTCCACCACATCATGGGAGTGGCTTTTGAAATAGAGACGGTATTCGGGAGTAAAGCGTAAACGTTCTGGCTCAGCTTCAATGAGTCTAGTTAGTTTGTTTAAATCTATTTCTGGGTTTTGAGCAAAGGTAAGGACAAGCTCACCATTGACACTATCTAGCTGTTTTATCCACAGTTTTCTAAGAAGCAGTTTCAGCCTAAGGAGGGATAACAGATGAGAGGCCTCCTCGGGCAGGGGACCAAAGCGATCCCGCAATTCCTCTTCCAGGTCAGCCAGGATTCTTTCATCGCTGGCGGAGGCGAGTCTTTTATAGGTGGTCAACCTCTGGCTGCTGCCAGTGATATAAGTCTCAGGTAGATGGGCTGTGAGCTTGAGGTGAATTTCGGGCTCAACTGGGTCCCTGGGGGTTTCCCCCTTGAGCTGGGCAATGGCCTTTTCCATGAGATGGGCGTACATTTCATATCCCACTGCGGCAATGTGTCCGGATTGGGCGGCACCAAGTATATTACCGGCACCTCGGATCTGAAGATCGTTCATAGCTATTTTGAAACCGGAGCCAAGCTCAGTAAAATCCATAAGGGCCAGTAAACGTCGTTGTGCCTGGCGGGTTACCATATGTTCACCAGGGATAAGTAGATAGGCATAGGCTTGTTCCGAGGCTCTCCCCACCCTACCTCTAAGCTGGTAGATTTGCCCTAAGCCGAACTTGTCGGCACGATTGATAAAGATTGTGTTTGCAGCAGGTATGTCCAGACCTGACTCAATGATAGAGGTGCAGACGAGCACATCGATACGGTGGTGGATGAAATCAAGCATGACTTTTTCCAGCTCCCTTTCTCGTAACTGACCATGGGCGACAGCCACAGTGGCTTCAGGAACTAACTCTTGGAGGTGATTGGCAATGCGATAAATGGTTCTGATGTTATTATGGACAAAAAATACCTGTCCTCCCCGAGCTTTTTCTTTGACAATGCCTTCCCTAATTATAAGGTCGTCGAAAGAGCAGATTCTGGTGGCAATGGCTATGCGATCCTGTGGTGGCGTATCAATGATACTCAAGTCTCTAATACCAATAAGAGACATGTGCAAGGTGCGAGGAATGGGTGTGGCTGTCAAGGTCAGAACATCCACTTCGGCGCGGAGCTCTTTTAGCCTCTCTTTATGTCGAACTCCAAATCGGTGCTCTTCATCGACAACTAGCAATCCAAGGTCTTTGAAGTTGACATCTGATTGCAGCAACCTGTGAGTACCGATAATGATGTCCACCAGACCGTTTTGCAAATCTGCCAGTATCTTTTTCTGTTCTGATCTTACCTTAAAACGGCTTAGCACCTCCAAAAAGACTGGATAGCCAGCAAGTCTTTGCTTGAAAGTAAGATAGTGTTGTTCTGCGAGGACCGTTGTAGGTACAAGTATTGCCACCTGTTTTCCGTCCATTACTGCTTTGAAGGCTGCTCGCAGGGCAACCTCAGTCTTGCCAAAACCCACATCGCCGCAAATTAGGCGGTCCATGGATTTTTTTCGCTGCATGTCAGCGAGGACATCCTCTATGGCTGCCTGTTGATCCTGGGTTTCTTCATAAGGGAAAGAGGCTTCAAATTCCCTAAAACTACTGTCCGGCGGCGAAAAACTCGTGGCTTCTTTGATTTGACGAAGAGCATAAATATGTAAAAGTTCCTGAGCTGTCTTGTGGATTGAATCTTGTACCCTTTTTCGGGTAGAGGCCCAACGCTGCCCCCCAAGTTTGTCCACGCGAGGTTGATAGCCTTCAACGCCAATGTATTTCTGCACCCTATCCAACCGGTCAACCGGAAGATAAAGTAGGTCTCCATCCTGGTATTCTAGAAAGAGAAAGTCATTGGAGTGCTCATTTATTTTCAAGTGCACTAACCCTTTATAAATACCAATGCCATGGTCCAGGTGAACCACAAAGTCATCAGGCTGAAGTTCGGCAAAGGTGGACAAAAATGAGCCGATTTCAGGGGGGCGAACACGGTGCCGACGTGGCTTTTCGCCATAAATCTCTGTTTCGGTGACAACGGCCAAGGCCTCGTCGGGCCAGATAAATCCCATGGGGAGGCGACCCACGATAATTTTTGTAACCGGAGCCCGAAAGGAAAGTTGCCCAAAAGGTTCAGAACTGAAGTGGGCGTCTACTCCATAGTCAGTAAGTAATTCTTCCAAACGGCGGCCCTGTTCCGCTGTGCGGCAAACCAGAAAGGGGCTTATCCCAGATTTTTGCCATTGGTGCAGTCTCTGAGCCAGTGGTTCAAGTAGCCGCTGGCGCTGTTGATGATCTTGAATTTCCCGTTGCAGCTCTCTGTGATCGCCTAGGCGGAAGTGGAGTAATGTGGAGCTTGGTTGATCATAACTGTGTTCCACCGGTAGACTGGACTGGAGGATCTGGGCGTAAGGTTCAAGTAATGTATCTATTTCTTTTTGATCTAGCAGGTGGGTTTCAGGGGAAGGGGCCCAGCGCGAGTTTGGACGGGCCAAATCTCGATCTCGGTCTACTTGTTCTGACAGCTCGGCTAATGCATTTCTGATACCGGTTGAATTATTGAGAACTACAAGAGTTGATGACGGCAGGTAATCAAAGAGGGTCTCCAGCTTTTCATAATAGAGAGGCAGCAATTGCTCGATACCGGGGAAATGGCTCGAGTTGCCCACCCGTTCGAGCCAGAGCTCCAGGTCACTTTGAAATTGGCCCTCCTTTTTCAGGGCCTGTCTCAGACATGAGCTGGCTCTCTCTCTGCTGGAATCAGTGAGGAGTATTTCGTGGGCCGGCACTATGATCACATCCTCCAACGGTTCACTGGAACGTTGACTGGAGGGATTAAAAAAACGGATTGATTCTATAGTTTCATCAAAAAATTCCAAGCGCAAAGGTCGATGGTAGAAGGGACAAAACAAGTCAAGGATATCGCCCCGCACGCTGAAATCACCAATTTCCTCCACCAAGTCGGTTCGGTAGTAACCCATTGAAGTTAAGTGGGATATAAACATTTCACGGTGTACTTCCTCTCCCTTGACCAAATAACGGCTAGCATCCATGCACTGTCGCCGGGGCAGAACCTTCTCCATGATTGCTTGGGCTGAAGTAACGATGATTTTAGCCCGGTTGCTGGCTGCCGCCCCGTAAAGGACTGACAAGCGTTGACCTTGTATGTCGGGCTTAACGAAAGGTTCGGCTACAATGCGACGATTAGCTGGGGGAAAATGCCAAAGGGGGCATTCCAAGGGGTCCCCTGTCCATGATTCGGACAAGCCGAGAAAAAAAGAAAGGCTTTGGTGTGCTTCCCAGGCCTGTTTTGGCGAGGGGGTGATTAGCAGCATCGTGCCTTTGAACTGCGAGAGCAAACGGGTCAGAGCATAGCAAAGGGCCCAGAGACTGAGCCCTTGAGCAAATATCCTCAGCCTGCCGCCAGCTATAGCCATATAGAGGTCTTTCAGACAGGAACCTCCAACCAGTTGTTGCCAGTTGTTATATAGCTTTGGCTTATTTTGTTGCTCACTTTGCTCCATGACCAGTTTTACCCTGAGGGCCAGGAAGGATTCACCGAGCCCGGATATTTCATTAATCACCTGCTGCGACCACGGATATGGCCGTCCTTCCTGGCGTCCTCGAGTGTCGGCTCCTGCGACGTACCGTTCAGGTATGCCTCGGAACCAACACCCTGCGGTTGCCAGGTGGCACGCCGATCTAATTCGCGCTCGCTTGGCTCCGCTCAGTCCCGCTAGCGGGTTCCCAGTTTCGCGGTCTCGCGACGGCAATTCATGAAATATCCGGGCTAGTCGTTTTTTGTTCTGCTAGAGGCCCTCTGACACTTAGCTGACAGTAGGCAGTGAAACTAACGCATGTGGTGGCCAAATGCAAGAGGGGAAAAAGCAGGAGCTTTCTCTGCCGTGAGCTAATAACGGCTGGCCAATGCGTGACAAAGTGCTTAACTATGCGTGGTCTTGGCGGCAGCTGGTACCTTTTCTTTCGTTCCAAGTCTCCCGGCCTGGTCATTTGTAGCGCAGCCGCGTTGAGGGGGAAGGCACCCCCTCCCTGTTCCCGCCTTCGCTAGGCTTCGGCGGGCTAGGGGCTCCCCCACCCGCAGCTGCGGAAGTGAGCACAGGCCTCCCGCCAGTCACTCCAGAAAAGACCCCTGCAGCCGCTTTAACCTGCAATATAATGCTGAATGTAAAGAGCAGATAAAATCGGGAAATCCCAGGAGAAAATGACGTTGGAAAATGTTATTATACGGATTAAATGCTGCTGGAGAGGGGGCTAACCTTTTTTTCTTAGGGAGAGGGCTGTTGGTTGTAGAAAGGGAAAAATCGAACTGGCTGAGCGCCCGAGAGCTGAGCCTGATAGCTCTTTTTGCTGCTTTAACCGGAATTGGTGGATTCATCAGAATTCCCATCCCCTATGTGCCACTCACCCTGCAGACGCTGATGGTTATGTTTTCCGGTTTGATTTTGGGGGGAAGGCTGGGGGCTCTCAGCCAACTCGTCTATATACTTGTTGGCCTGATGGGCATTCCCATATTTGCCCAGGGGGGTGGACCGGGATACGTGTTACAGCCAACTTTTGGTTATCTCCTGGGTTTTGTCTGTGGTGCTTACATAATAGGTAATATCACTGAGAGGCGTGAGTCTTTAAAGCGCTCTTTCCTTTTTTTGGCCTTGGTGGCGGGCACTTTGGCCGTCTATCTTCCTGGAGTGACAGTGCTTTATTTTAATTTGAACTTCATTCAGCAAAAGGCTATTTCCCTATCCACAGCAGTAAAGATAGGATGTCTGGTGGTTTTGCCCGGCGATCTCATAAAGATTGCTCTGGTGCTATATCTGGGTCCAATGTTGCACCGAAAACTAAGAGTGTCTAAGGCTGATGATTATGTTTGATTACCCCCTTTGTGCACAGTACTGAAGGAGGCAAAAATCCTTGCTATTTCAGCACGTTTGTAGTAGTAGAGTGCCAGCTTGCCCACTTCAAGGTTGGTGAGCAGACTCTGCCTGCCTTGAGTTAGTAAATGGTTTTGGTGGCATAGTTTTGGCAAAGGGAGACGAAGAGAGGGATGCCATTCTACTTTTGGTAGTTTGTCTTTCTTGGCTGGGAGCGGTGACGATTTCCACTAATATTTTGAGGGCGGACCATTATGGTAAGTTCGGGCAGCAAAGAAATGCTGCGTTCTCTACCGGCGGTTGACGAACTATTACGCCAAGAGGCTCTGATTGATGCGGTGCAGACCTATCCTCGCACCCTGGTGGTGCGAGCGATAAGGAAGGTTTTAGACCGTAACCGGCAAGCCATCCTCAAAGGACAATTAGTCCTTGAGCAGGAGGAATTCGACCAAGTTAGCTTGGTGAATGAAATTCTCGAGGAACTCGAGTGCTTGGCATCCTTTACCCTCCGTCGAGTTGTGAATGGCACAGGTATCATCGTTCATACCAATCTTGGCCGCTCGCTTCTTTGCCAAGACGCCTTGGACAGGTTGCAGCTAATTGGCAGTGGTTACTCAAACTTAGAGTATGATTTGGCAGAAGGAAAAAGAGGCTCACGCTACGAGCATGCCGAGGCCATATTGTGTGAGATAACCGGTGCAGAGGGTGCTTTAGTAGTTAATAACAATGCGGGAGCGGTGGTGCTTGCCCTCAACACCCTGGCGCAGGGTAGAGAAGTTGTGGTTTCAAGGGGACAGCTGGTAGAGATCGGTGGCTCCTTCAGGATTCCCGACATCATGGCTCGCAGTGGCGCCCGCCTCAGGGAAGTGGGCTGCACCAATCGAACCCACCTCAATGACTATGAAAAGGCCATTGGGCCAGAAACCGCTCTTTTACTAGACGTGCACGCCAGCAACTACCAAATCATTGGATTCACTGCTGAGGTAGGTCTTAGGGAGATGGTAGAACTAGGGCGTAGACACGGGATCCCTGTGATGCAGGACTTGGGCAGTGGCTGCTTCGTAGATGTCACTCGCTTCGGGCTCCAGGGAGAGCCGCTCGTCCAAGATAGTGTCCGTTCTGGCGTAGATGTTATCACCTTCAGTGGTGATAAATTATTAGGAGGAACCCAAGCGGGAATTATCTTGGCCAGGAAGGAGTTGATTGCAGAATTAAGACAAAATCCACTCACCCGTGCCCTGCGGGTTGATAAGCTAACCCTGGCGGCACTGGAGGCCACCCTTAGACTGTATAGAGACGAAGATGCTGCTATTCAGGCCATTCCCACCCTCAAGATGATTGCCACCGACCTCATAACTTTGGAAGATCGAGCCCGAGGTCTGGTCGAAGTTCTGAGGGCCAATATGCCTGAATCAATTGGGGTGGAAATAATGGATGGTTCCTCCATGGTAGGCGGCGGAGCCCTACCCGTGCAAAACCTTCCCACAAAACTAGTGGCTATCAGCTCCAAAGACATGTCAGCGGCTCGTCTGGAAATTAGTTTCAGAGGATATGTGACGCCCATAATAGGCCGGGTGGAAATGGAACTCTTCCTGCTGGATGTCAGGACTCTACAACCAGGAGATGAGGAAATTATTATTGCGGCAGCAAATTCGATTTCGACATAAGATTTTGCTTGGCTCCAACCTAGGTTAAATTTCCTTGACACATCTTTTCTTTGATTTAAAGCGCCATAGAAGGTTTTGAGAATGGCACCTTGAGGAGAGCTATGGGATTTCACTCAATTGAGTTAACCCCGGCGGATGTGGTAGCCCAACAGGAAATCTTCCAACGAGAGATGGGCGATTTGTTGGGTAGTCGACAACTTACTGTCCTACCTCCTTTCCCCGATTACACTCTTCTTAGTCAGCATCATTCGCCAAAAGTTCTGTTGAAGCTCGTAAACGAGGTAGTTCTTAGCCGTCGTCCTGCTTTTAATCAAGAGTTTGGCTGGCTACTTATTCCCCTAGTTCAGGGCGAAAGAGTTTTAGGAGTAATTTTTGCTGAGGATGTTGAAAAGCAATACCGACATCCTGAAAACCAAATGCTCTTGGAGAGGTTGGTCCGTCTCTGCGTCGACAGCCTCCAGTGGGAAAAAAAAGGGTGGCGAGACGAGGAGACCATGTTGTGGCGGCGGCAAGTGCTGGTTAAGGAGTTGAGTCGAGCCATAGAAGTGGCCGAGACTGACGGCAGTTTGACTTCCAGAAGAATGCTTGACCACAGACCTGGGGCAGCCCAGTTTAGCTTCATCTGTTTTACGGTTACACCTGCTCCTGAACCTTGGGCTGGACCGGGTCCGGTTTGGAGGCACCTAGGTCCAAAGGTGGTGGAAGCCCTGCCGATTGAGGCTCTGGCGGCGCACCTTGGAGGTGGATATGTGGGAATCTTTTGGCCAAAGGCGCAGATTGGGGAAACGCAAAAATGGGCTGAAGGGTTGCACAGCGGTTTAAATAAGACTGAAGCAAGGAGCAAAGATGGTGAGGAGAAGTGGACTCTCAGGGCAGGCATAGCGACTTTTCCGGAAGATTTTTACGATGATGGACCCTCACTGCCATGGGAAAAAAGTGACCTCAGAGTGCGCTCTAACGCCGCAGAAGAGGTAATTCGCAGGGCAACCATGGCGGCCCAGGTGGCCAGACAAAAAGACGAGAATATACTCAGCTATCAGACGCTTCTTGAACAAGGGTTGGTCAAGCGCGAGTCAGCCATAGAAAAAGTTTTATCTCCCCTCCTTTCTAATGAGGAGCCCGGTGCTCTCTTGTTGGTCAAGCTTGATGATTGGGAGGTTTGGCAAAGACAACACGGCTCGAGGGGAGCAGCGGGGAAAGCCAGAAATGTAATGGCGGTGAGCAAGAAAGAGAGTACGGAAACTGCAGTGATAGAGTGGGCAGGTCCCGATCGATTTGGAATATTTCTACCAGTTACTGGTGGTGATGCAGCTCAAGAGCTGGGCAGTGCTATTCGTCAGCGAGTGAAATCAGAGTTGAGTACCACGGTGCAAATCGGTATTAGCGTCCATCCTTGTCCGGGCTTTGTAAAGGGCGAAATGCTGGACAACGCTCGGAAGGCTTTGATACATACGGGGTTTTTCGGCCCCAACACCCAGACTGCTTTTGACGCGGTAAGTCTTAATATTAGTGGTGATCGGCTTTATGAAAGGGGAAAGCTCAAAGAAGCGGTGGAAGAGTTCCAACGGGCTTTGACCTTGGATGGGGATAATGTAAATGTCCGCAATAGCCTTGGAGTTTGCTACGCTCAGATGGGTAAATTTGAGGAGGCCGTGGCCGAGTTCTCACGGGTAACCTCACTGGATCCCAGCGATTTCATGGGGCAGTACAATTTAGGCTGCGCCTTGCTGAGCCTAGGTAGGGAGGATGAGGCCGAGGAGGCCTTCACTCGGTCCTTTGAGCTCGACCCTAAAAGGGCTGCCCCCTATTTCCAACTGGCCAAGTTGTGTAGAAAACATAATCGTTTGGAGGAAGCTCTAAATTACTTGCGTCAAACAGTGGAGCTCAAGCCCCACTGGGCCAAGGCTTGGCGGCAGTTCGGCGAATGTTTTCTGGAGCAGGGAAATGACGTAGAGGCCATGAATGGCTTCAAGAAAGCTCTGAAGATCAACGGTAATGACGCGGCCGCACTGAGCGGTCTGGCTATTTTGTATGGCCGGGTGGAGTCGAACCTGGAGATAGCTCTCTCTCTTGCCCGTCGAAGTGTTGAGCTCAGCCCGGATAATGCACTCTTTTGTCTGAGATTGGCAGAGTTGCTTTGGCAAAATCGAGAGCTGGACGAGGCGCTGGCGCAGTGCCAGCGAGCAGCGGCAAAGGTCCCAGATGACGAGCAAATTCAACAGCTTATAGAAAAGATAACCGCAGCTCAGAGAGTATCTACTTTGTAGCCACTGCCGCTTAGAGTGCTCAAAAGTTCCTCAATGTGGTCCGAACCCCGTGTTTCTATCTCCAATTCTACTCTGCTTAAGTCAACGGGGAGATGGTGTCCTAGACGGTCATGGAAAACGTGGAGAATGTTACCTCGGCAGTCGGCCACCACCTTGAGAAGATCGGCAAGAGCACCAGGGACATCCCTCAGTTGTACTGAGAGCTTCATGATCCGGCTGGTTTTAAACAACCCTTTTCGCAAAATTCTTCCCAAAAGATGAGTATCCACGTTGCCGCCGCTAATGACGAGGACCACCGATTGCCCACGAATGCTTCCAAGTTGGTCGCCCATGAGAGCTGCCAAAGGAACTGCGCCGCTACCCTCGGCAAGAACCTTCTTGCGCTCCAGTAATTCAAGTATGGCAGCGGCAATCTCCTCCTCCTCTACGGTCACCACACGGTCAACTAACTTCTGGATGATGGCGAAAGTCAGCTGCCCTAATTTCTTGACACTGATGCCGTCAGCTATGGAATGTTCGGCAGGTACTGTTACTGGTTTGCCAAGCCTCAAAGCTGCAGCGGCGGAGGCACAGCAAGCAGCCTGCACCCCAATGATGGATGCCTGCGGACGAAGGGATTTTACTGCTGCAGAAATTCCAGCAATTAGACCTCCGCCGCCAACAGGTACCAGGACTTTTTCCACCTCAGGTAACTGGGAGACAATTTCCAGGCCCACGGTGCCTTGGCCAGCGATGATATCCTCGTCGTCATAAGGATGAATAAAAACTCTGCCTTCTGCCGCTAGATTGTGGGCCTGATCCAAACTTTCTTTAAGGCTCTGACCAGTTAGTAGCACCCGGCCACCGTAAGATCGGGTGGCAGTCTGCTTGCTGATGGAGGCCCACTCAGGCATGACTATGGTTGAGGAAATGGACATGAGCTGCGCGGCATGGGCTACTCCCTGAGCGTGGTTGCCAGCTGAGGCTGTCACCACCCCTTCAGGGCCTAAGGACTCCCGGATTTTCGCCAGCTTGTGGTAGGCTCCACGGAACTTAAAGGAGCCTGTCTTTTGGAGATTCTCAAGTTTAAGATAGACTTTAGCATCAAATTGGCGACTGAGGTAATTGGAATAAACTAGCGGAGTTACAAAAGCTATATCCTTTAAGATTTCTGCTGCCTGGTTTATCTTATCAATTTTAACCATAGCTTTGATCCTCACGAATGTATTCTGGTTGCCTTGTTAGCATAGTTGCCGTGATGGGACTGACAAAACTGGACATTCTAGCCTCATAACAAAACTAGGATTCACCGTCAACAAGTAGCATAGAGCATAGAGCTATATTATTTTGGCTTGCGGATTTGTCCTTCGGACTCCCAACCTTCGGGCGGGTTCCCGGTTTCGGATCTCGAATTGAAGGTATCTAATTGTTAATTGAGAATTTCGAAATTCCCAATTCGAAGTGTGGTTATTACTTTATACCCTATGGCCTATGCTAACTTTGTTAGATTAATAGGGAAGGGGAAAAAAGAAGAAAGTGAGGGAAATGGAAATGAAACTGGGTAAAAAACAGAAGAATGGTTTTCTAAAATGTTATTTGGTCGCGGTTTTGTTCACCCTGGCTGCATCCGGCTGTGCTTTTGTCAATGTGAGCCTTTATCAACCGGCCCTACCGCTGCAAGAACAGGTGCTGGAAGGAGAGGGGCCCGGTAAAGTCTTGGTGATGGATATTAGCGGAGTGCTGGCTTACGAAGAGAACAAGAAAGAAAGTAGTTTTAGAGAAGAGGTCAATTTGGTTACCAGGGTGAAGGAGGAGCTCAATAAAGCCTCCATAGACAGTGAAGTAAAGGCTCTGATTCTCCGCATCCAGTCTCCGGGTGGGACAGTCAACGCAAGCGATCTTATTCACCACGAGATATTGGAATTTAAGAAAAGGCGGAATGTCACAGTTGTTGCTTGTTTTCTTGGGATGGCCACCTCAGGTGGATACTATATAGCCACTGCAGCCGATCATATCGTCGCTCAGCCAACTACATTGACCGGAAGCATCGGCACCATTGCACTGAAATTCAACGTGGAAGGTTTGATGGAGAAGGTAGGTGTTGATGAAGAAACGGTAAAATCAGGAGACAAAAAAGACATGTGGTCACCGTTTCGTCCCGCTTCTGCAGAGGAAAAAAAGATTTTGCAGAGTATTATCGACGAATACCAAGGCAAATTCTTGGAGGTGGTCAGGGCGGGAAGAAAGAATATGACAGAGGCTGATTTGGCTATGGTGACCGACGGGCGTATTTTCTCTGGTACCCAGGCGCTCAAGCTCCGTCTGGTGGACCAATTGGGATATCTAAACGATGCTGTTCAGTGGGCTAAAAATGCTGTAGGGATGGAGAAAGCCAAGGTGGTCATGTACCACCGACCCGGAACATATGTGGATAACATCTATTCAATGTCACCGGGAGAGGCATGGAGTTGGGCAGAGCGTCTCCAAAAAGGAGAGCTTCTACCCCAGAAACAGACACCCCAGTTTATGTATATCTGGATCCCTTAGGCAGTAGTGGGGTAGACAAATTTGCTCACCCAGCAAGGCAGTGCTGACCAAAGAAAAAGGACAAGAAGCTTGAATTATCTTGCCGAGGAGATTGTGAGGGCAGGCTTGTCTTATGTTGGCTAAGTGACACAGACCTTCCGCGGTCACTTAGAAGAGACATCAGCAAAGGCCAAAAGGGGAAGCTGCGAAACAAGGAGCATCTGAGCAACCGCTCTTCACTCTGTCAGCCTCGAGAGGGCCTGCATGAAGATATGGTGCACACTAAAGAGGAATCCTGCCAATAAATGGCGCGAATCATGCGCGTTGTGGAGTAGCTTCCCCGTGGCCTATGTCTCTAAAATATTTTTGGGAAAATTCCTGGCTAAGGAAAGATTGACGGGAGAGGCTGGATTTCCTATTTTAGAAAGCACCCAAGTCTGGGCTCGAGTGGTTGTAGAAGGAGATTGAACCGCAGAGGTCATAGACTGCCCGCCTCGTCTCAAGGCGAAGTCGACCCGCCTGCCACTGCGAGGCACGGGCGAGCAGGTGGCAGACAGGGATCGCAGAGTGAAACAATATTAGAGTAGTTGGGAAGGCGGCTACTAATGGGCAAATCGAAGAGGTTTGCTGGCTTGTAACCGTTCATTTAGTCCTTGATAAACTATAAGCAGCAAGTATATTTGACAGGTCTTTGATTATATAGTTTATTCTCTGTGTTTCAGCCAACCCAACACATGCACCTTTGTCTTCCCTATGAAAGAAGAGGAGTGCAGTATGACCTTGCGCCACCTGGATCTGAAGGACTGCCAGAGCTTGGCAAAGGGCTTTGTTAGACCATACCATCAGCATTATCTGGCCATGTACAATAGCGTGCTGGGGGGTGTGGTCACCCACCCCTTTCTTATGACTATTCCGGTAGACGATCATATGGTTCACCGTGGGGATGGGATTTTCGAGGCCTTCAAATGCGTCAACGGCAATATTTATAATCTTGCAGCTCATTTGAAGAGGTTGGAGCGCTCTGCCAGGGCGGTGTATTTGACTCTGCCGGTCACCCTGGAACAAATAGTCAACTTGGTAATAGGGACAATACGCATTTCCGGAACCAGGGATTGTCTGATTAGGCTCTTTGTCTCTCGTGGTCCCGGAGGCTTCACCACTAACCCTTACGAGTGTCCCTCCTCCCAGATCTACATCGTTGTATGTAGTCCTAGTCCCCCCCCGAAAGAGTACTCCACGGAAGGCGTTTTTATAAAGAGCAGCAGCATTCCAGTCAAAAAGTCATATTTTGCCAACATCAAGAGCTGTAACTACCTTCCCAATGTGCTGATGAAGAAGGAGGCGGTGGATGCGGGGGTCCAGTATACCATTTCCATGGACGAGAACGGCTTTCTGGGTGAAGGATCTACCGAAAACATAGGTTTGGTGACCTCGGAAGGTGTGCTGAAGTTTCCGAGGTTTAGCAGAATTCTTAGAGGCACCACCGTTAGCCGGGCGGCGGACTTGGCGGATTCACTGGTTGAGGCAGGCGAATTGCGACAAGTGATATTTGAAGACATAACCTTAAACGAGGCTTACTGTGGTGCTGAAATTCTGCTTTTCGGAACTACATTTGATATCCTGCCTGTGGTGATGTTTGATGGTCATCCTATCGGCTCCGGAAGACCGGGAGAGATCTACTATCTGCTTAGACAGTTGCTGGAAGAGGACATCCGAAATAATTCTGCTCTCCATACCCCGGTATTTGATCGCGACTGAGGTCACCGAGCTTGAAAGTAAGCAACTCTACTTGCTGAGCACTTGCCAGTAAGGACTCTAAATCATATCCTCGAAACTTTTTTGTAGTGCATACTGATTAGTGTATAGTGCCTGCTACGAAAGGGCTTTGCCCTTTAGATTGTCCAGAATGGATTGTTCACATAAATATTATACCCCATAAATTTAAGAGGATCCCAAGGTGCATCTATGGAGGAAATGAAGAGTATTGTCGAGCGGAGTTTTGTGGAGAGCATCGAGGCTAAGCGCAGATGCCTCGAGCAGAACCAGGAGCCATTGATTCGAGCAGCCACCATGATTGTGGAGGCCTTTAACAATGAGAACAAGCTGATGATTTTCGGTAACGGCGGTTCAGCCGCCGATGCACAACACGTGGCGGCTGAATTTGTTAATAAGTTTATGATTGAACGTCCACCGCTACCTGCCATGGCATTGACGACAGACACCTCCATTCTCACAGCCGTGGGTAATGACATCCCCAGTTCGACTTTTGAGGACATTTTTAGCAAGCAGATAGAGGCCTTGGGCATGGGAGGAGATGTGGCCTGGGGTATCAGTACTAGTGGAGAAGCGGCCAATGTCATAGCGGGATTGAGGGTGGCTCGGAATCGAGGCCTTACTACTATTGGCATGACCGGTTCAGGGGCCGGCAAGATGGCTGAATTTACGCAGATTCTGCTCAGGGTAGATGCGCAGAATACGGCTCGGATTCAAGAGTGTCACATCACCATGGCCCATATTATCTGCGAGCTGGTAGATTACCAACTTTTCCAGAGGCTTTCATCTCCATGAGTAAAGACATCAACAAAAATAAAGACATCAACAAAAATAAGGACATAAACAACAACAAGGACATCTGCAAAGGCAAACCCATTGCCCTCGAAGGGATTCGCACTTCCTCTCTGGGCGAAAGAAAAAGTAAGGTGTCATTGGCCGACATAGGACAGACTTGGGACAAAGGGCAACCTTTAAGCGAGTTTCTAAAGCGGCTTCCTGCCGTTTTGGGGGCGGCTGACTTGAGGGAAGTGGTACGGAGGATATGCAGGGCCAGAGAGCAGGATCGGCCAGTATTGCTAGGTATGGGAGCACACCCAATCAAGGTTGGACTCAGTCCAATCATAATTGATTTAATGGAGAGGGGAGTACTAAACGGGGTGGCCATGAACGGCGCTGGCATAATACATGACGCTGAAATGGCCTTGGCAGGCAGGACTTCAGAGGATGTGGCTGAGTCCCTTGCAGATGGCAGTTTTGGCATGAGCCATGAGACTGCGCATTTTCTCAACCGAGCTATAGTCCGGGGTAGGGAAGAGGATCTCGGCCTGGGTGCAGCGGTGGGCCGGGCACTTATACGGGACAATGCGCCTCATATAGAACAATCAATTTTTGCCGCGGGGGTAAGGCTAGGAGTACCTGTCACCGTGCATGTTGCCTTGGGAACCGACATTATTCACCTTCACCCAAGCGTAGACCCAGCAGCGACTGGTAGCGCTACTCACTTAGATTTTAGAATTTTTGCCGGTTTAGTGGCAGCATTAGAAAAAGGGGTATATCTGAACCTCGGTTCAGCGGTACTTTTACCTGAGATTTTTCTAAAAGCCATTACTTTGGTAAGAAATTTAGGCCACCAGGTGCGAGATTTCACCGCAGTTAACATGGACTTTAATCGACACTACAGACCAGCGGTTAACGTATTAGAGAGACCGACCCAGGGAGGGGGCAAGGGCTTTGAACTCATAGGCCACCACGAAATCATGTTTCCGCTGCTGGCAGCGGCGGTTATTGAGTCTTTGGACTCTACATAGCCTCATGGCGAATTTACAAACCTTAAACTTTGAACTTGACCCTATGCGCTTAGTGAAATGGGGCGGATGCATCTAAAGCCATGAAAAAGATCATCATAAAGGCAGCTGAAGTTGTTGTTGAGGCAGAACTCAACAAATCAGCGACAGCGGAGGCCATATGGCAAGCCCTACCCATAGAAGGTGCGGCAAACACCTGGGGAGAAGAAGTCTATTTTCGAATTCCGGTCTCTCAAGATCTTGAACCTGAGGCCAAAGAACTTGTAGAGCTAGGAGATTTGGGATACTGGCCACAGGGTGAAGCCTTTTGCATTTTTTTTGGTGCTACACCCATCAGCGGCCCCGGCGAAATTCGACCTGCCAGCACGGTCAACATAGTGGGTAAGCTTTTGGATAATCCTAAGAAGTTTTTGTCTGTTCCCTCCGGCACATCAGTGAGAATAGAAAAGGCTTAGCCAGGATTTTTCTGCAAACCTAGAGGGCTGGGAATTTCAGTAGTGTGTTGTCAGCAGTCATTTGTGCTGCTATCATTCAAGTTTAATGTATATGGGAAAGTTATTAGGCTCCTGTAGATCCTGGCGAGATGATAATCTTGTGGAGTTTTTAGGCACTGGGAGCAACTAACAATTTAGGAGTTGGCGATGCCCATTTACGAATACTATTGTGAGAGCTGTAAGAGAGAATTTGAGACTCTAGTATTTCGCTCCTCTGACCCTGTGGCCTGTCCGACGTGCAGCACGGAGAATGTCCATCGAGTCCTGTCCGTATGCGGCTTCAAAAGTGGCGGAGATAAAGGAGCAGCTAGCAGCAGGATGGGCAGTGGAGCAAGTAGTTGCAGCGGCTGTACAGCCACCAATTGCAGCGGTTGCCACTAATTAGAGATATGTCCATGACTGAACAGAGACCTTTGCGTATTGGGACTCGAGGCAGTGCCCTAGCCCTTTGGCAAGCAGAGTGGGTAAAATCTCAATTACTTAGCGGGGAGCGAGAACTTGTAGTAGAACTGGTGATCATCAAGACCACGGGCGATAAGATCCTCGACGTTCCCCTGGCAAAGGTTGGCGGCAAGGGTCTTTTTGTCAAAGAGATAGAGGAGGCCCTGCTGCAAGGAAGAGCAGACCTGGCGGTCCATAGTGTCAAAGATATGCCAGCCGAGCTTCCAGAGGGGTTGCATTTGGCGGCAATGCCTCGCAGAGAAGATCCGCGGGATGCGCTAATCAGTAAAAACGGCGCCGGCCTTGATAAGTTGCCCTACGGAGCTCGAGTGGGTACTAGCAGTCTGCGGCGAGCTGCCCAGCTTCTTCATCTGCGACCTGATTTGCGCATTGAAACCTTGAGGGGAAATGTGGATACCCGGCTACGTAAGCTAGAAAGTGAAGGACTTGATGCCATTGTACTGGCCGCTGCAGGGCTGAAGCGAATGGAATTGAGTCAGGTCATCTCAGAATATCTGGAGCCGGAGCGGCTCCTGCCGGCGGTGGGACAGGGGGCCTTGGGCATAGAGACCAGAATTGATGACGTTTTTACAAACGAAATGGTAGAGAGCCTTGTCCACCAGCAAACAGTGACCACAGTCAGGGCGGAACGTGCTTTTCTGAAACGATTGGAAGGTGGATGCCAGGTGCCCATTGGCGCCTATGCGACCTTAGAGGATGAGACCCTGATTCTCACCGGAATGGTAGCTGATCTGAAGGGTGTCCGGCTGATCCGTAAAGAAATGCGGGGAGATGCCCGACAGCCAGAGGTGCTTGGAGAAAGGTTGGCAGAAGTGGTTCTAAAATCAGGTGGAAGGGATATTCTGGCAGAGCTATACGGCAAGCAGTAATAAGATGGAGTAATTTTTTGAAGGTGGGTTAAGCACTGCCTAAGCCGCCATAAAATAGAAAGGGTGATCTAGAGTTGGAAGCGCAGCAAGGTAGGGTATATCTAGTTGGGGCCGGACCTGGTGATCCGGCCCTCGCTACTATTAAAGCAATAGGGTGTCTTCAGAAGGCAGAGGTAATTATCTACGATTACCTTGCCAATGACAAACTGCTGGAATTTGCCCCTCCTCAGGCAGAGCGGATCTATGTGGGGAAAAAAGCAGGGGATCACGCTATGAGCCAAGAGCAAATCAATGCTCTCCTGGTGGAGAAAGGACGCACTTCGGTAGTGGTCCGCCTAAAAGGGGGGGACCCTTTCATCTTCGGTCGCGGCGGGGAAGAAGCTCTTGCCCTGAGGGAAGCTGGAATTAGGTTTGAGGTTGTACCAGGGGTTACCTCAGCTATTGCGGTGCCGGCTTACGCAGGTATTCCCCTGACCCACAGAGGACTGGCTGCCTCGGTGGCCTTCGTAACCGGACATGAGATGCCTGGGAAGGAGGAGTCCGACATCCACTGGGATCGACTGGCCACCAGTGTGGGAACCCTGGTCTTTTTGATGGGAGTGAAGAACCTGGAGTTCATTGCTTCCCAGTTGATGGCGCACGGGAGGGCAGCGCAAACCCCAGCGGCAGTTATTCGCTGGGGCACTACGGCAGAACAGCAAACAGTTAGCGGTACACTTGGCAATATTGCCCGGAGGGCGGAGGAAGTCGGGCTCAAGCCCCCCGCCATCATAGTGGTTGGCGAAGTTGCAGGGTTGCGGCAACACCTCAACTGGTTTGAGGATAGGCCACTGTTTGGCAAGACCGTGGTTGTTACCAGGGCGCGAGAGCAAGCCAGTGATTTTCGCCTCTTACTAGAAGAGAAGGGGGCCCAGTGTCTTGAATTTCCCACCATCGAGGTTATTCCTCCTGCCAATTGGGACCCACTTGATAAAGCTATTCAAAACCTGGAAAAATACGACTGGGTTATTTTTACTAGCATCAATGGGGTGCGTTTCTTCTTTCAACGTCTCCAAGAAAAAGGCGAAGATGTGCGGGCCCTTCATGGAATCAGAATTGGCGCCATAGGGCCCAAAACTGCCGCAGGTCTGGTAGAACGTGGTTTGCGGCTTGATTTTATTCCAGCCGAATATCGAGCTGAGGCAGTGATCGACGGACTGGGGGTAGAAGAGGTGCGTGGTAAGAGATTTCTTTTGCCGCGGGCTGCTAAGGCGAGGGAAATACTGCCCGAAAAGATAAAAGAGATGGGCGGGCAGATAGATGTGGTGCCGGTCTATGAGACTATTCGTCCTGCCGGGAAAAGAGAAGCGGTCAGAGATCTGCTAAAAAAAGGGTTTATTTCCTGTATTACTTTCACTAGTTCTTCCACGGTAGAGAACTTCGCCAAAATGTTTCCCGAGGAAGACCTGCCATCCTTAGTGGAGAAGGCGACTATTGCTTGCATAGGGCCAATCACTGCGCAGACAGCCCGGGAGCATGGTTTACAAGTAAAGATTATGCCGGAAGAATACACTATCGAAGCTCTGACAGCCAAAGTTGTGGATTACTTCAGCCGCTCTTAGCTGGCTGCAGCCATAACAAGATCATTCCATGATTAATTCTTTCTGAACTTAGGACCAGCTAGAATGGTCGGTGAGATGAACACAGGCCATCAAATCCAAAATCCTAAATCCGAAGGACTAAACAAGAAACAGCTTGAGGAGTTAGGGAATTGGTGCATTAAGATATTAGGTTTCGTTTTTTTAATCCCTGAATTCCTGAATTCCTAAATCTGTGCATTTCGATATTCGGATTTCGATATTGCCAACTTGCCATCCCCTGTGGAATTAGTTGAACCCCAGCCTTGACAAAACTGAAACCTCGATCTTTGCCATGACCACAAGACCTATCGACTACAAGAGTGAGCTAAACGAAGCGCAATACCAAGCGGTCACTGCAGGGGAGGGGCCGATACTGGTGGTGGCCGGTGCTGGTAGCGGCAAAACCCGAACCCTGGTCTACAAAGTTGCCTGGCTAGTGGAGCAAGGGGTAGAACCGAGTTCCATTCTGCTCCTGACCTTTACTCGGAGAGCCTCTAGCGAAATGCTAGCTCGAGCTACTGCCATGCTAGATAATCGTTGTCAGCAGGTGGTGGGAGGAACTTTTCACTGGCTTGCCAACCGGGTACTGCAACGCTATGGAAAATTAGTTTTACTTGGGTCGGCTTTCAGTATCATTGATCGGTCAGATGCGGAAGATGTGTTGAATTTCCTCGTGGGAAAGCTTGGCTTCCGCGACCAAAATAGACGTTTTCCGAAGAAGGGGACTATTTCGGACATCTTTAGCAAGTCAGTAAATAGAGACGAGACTCTGGAGCAAGTACTTGCTCGTGAATATGAGCAGTTTCTCCAGTATCATCTAGAGCTGCTGGAGTTGCGGGAGCATTATGACTTGTACAAACGTCAACATCAGATGTTGGATTTTGACGACCTACTAGTATATCTTAGCAGGCTGCTAAGGGAGCACCAAGAGGTTTGCCTGCAGCTCTCCACCAGTTACAGCTACGTTTTGGTCGATGAGTACCAGGATACCAATCGGCTGCAGGCCGACATCGTTCAAGCTCTAACAAAATATCATCAGAATGTCATGGTGGTGGGTGACGACAGCCAGTCGATTTATTCTTTTAGGGGTGCTCACTTTCGCAATATTTTGGACTTCCCTAAACTGTTTCCCCAGTCCAGAGTCTTCAAGTTGGAGGAAAATTATCGTAGCCCTCAACCTGTGCTCAATCTGGCCAATGGCATAATTCAGTCGTCCCGGGAAAAGTACACTAAATGTCTTTACACCCGCAAGCCCAGGGGACAACGCCCTTGGTTGTTAAGGCCCGGGGACGAGTCCAGACAGTCCGAATACATCTGCGAGAAAATAAAGGAGTTGAAACATAAAGGGATACCCCTGAAAGAAATGGCCGTGCTCTTTAGGGCGAGCTACCATTCCTTCGACCTCGAGGTGGCCCTGACCAGGCTAGGTTTTCCTTTTATAAAATATGGTGGCTTCAAATTTATAGAGTCTGCCCATGTGAAAGATGTGCTGGCTCATTTGCGCGCCCTGAAAAACCCCCCCGATCGAATCAGTTGGAATCGGTTGCTCCTCCTAGTGAACCAAGTAGGAAGCAAGCGGAGTCAGGAAATCCTTCAACACCTGGGTCAGAGCAGGAAGGGTTTAGAAAGGCTGGCTTCATACGCGAGCAAACTTCCCGCCAAACATGGTCTTCATCGTCTGGTGCAACTATTCGAGGAACTTTCTAAACCAGGTATCACCGTAAGCCAGCAAGTAAGGGCGGTCCGTGACTACTATGAACCCCTTTTGGTGGCCAAATATGACGACTATCCGAAGCGGTTGAGAGAGCTGGATTATTTGCAAGACTGGACCTTGAAGTACGATCGCTTGGAGGAGTTTTTGGCAGATGTTGCTCTGGAGCCACCAAGTTCCAACGTTCCTGAAAACCATCCAGATACAGCAAGGGACCACCTGGTGCTCTCTACCATTCATTCGGCCAAGGGGTTGGAGTGGCGTGCAGTTTTTTTGATTTCTGCGGTAGAGGGACGATTGCCTCCCAGCCAGGCTTACGCAGATGAAGAGGTGTTGGAAGAGGAACGGCGACTGCTCTATGTGGCAGTAACCCGGGCAAAGGAGTTTTTGTACCTCTGCTGCCCCCGACGCATTTACGATCGGCGAACAGGTTTTCATTATGCTCCCCTGTCACTGTTTTTGCGAGAACTTCCAGGGGGAGACTATTTTCAGGATGGTGGGGAAGTGGAAGTTCACCCCCTTGCAGTTAGTGAGGCTGAGTTGGAAGAAGCAAGGGGATTCAGTCCAGGAGATGTCGTACGGCACCCGTTTTTTGGGAGGGGAAGGGTGATCGCTGTCCCTGACAGGGTTAAGGTGCAGATTAAGTTTGAGGATGGACGCACCAGATTACTTCACGTGGGCTTCGCGCCTCTGGAGCGCGTTGCTTCCATTTATTAGTTAACAAAGCTTAGGAAAAAAGGGGGAGCAACCACAAAGGACACAAAGAACCCAAAGAGTTGGAATTAAGGATTGTTGATTGCGGATCATACCTGCTTCGCCTTGTCTGCACGGCGGGCGGGGACTGCGAGAATTTCTCGATACGTCACAGTGCAATCTAAAATCTCAAACATCCTTTGTGCCCTTTGTGAGCTTTGTGGTTCGAAATCACTCTTTTTTTGCAAAAGGAGAAAGTCTTCCGGTGGGTAGCGAAACCTATGATAGATCTTTGAGTTACCTTTACGATCTGCAGAAATATGGAATTAAGTTTGGTCTTTCCAGTACGAGTAACCTGTTGGCGCGGTTGGGAAATCCCCATCAGAACTTGAGGGCAATACATATTGCCGGGACTAACGGTAAAGGGTCCACTGCAGCAATGCTCTCAGCCATTTTGGTCCGGGCGGGTATGCAGGTTGGGCTGTATACCTCACCTCACCTGGTAAGATTCAACGAACGTTTCCGGCTCAACGAACAAGAAGTGGACGACCGGTTAATAATGGATGTCTTCCGTCGGGTGAGAGAGGTGGTTGATGAGCGAGAACCTCCCACATTCTTTGAGATGACTACTGCCATGGCTCTAAGCCTTTTTGCTGAAAAGAAAGTAGACTGGTCCATTTTGGAAGTAGGTATGGGTGGGCGGTTGGACGCCACCAACGTAATCCAGCCAAAGATTACCATAATCAACAATGTTGCCTTTGATCATCAGGAATTCCTTGGCTTCACTCTGGGACGAATCGCCCGAGAAAAGGCGGGAATAATCAAGAGGGGGGTCCCAGTGATAACCGCGGCGAAGCAACCTGTGGCTTTGGCGGTCATCAAAGAACGCTGTTTTTCCCTCGATGCTCCCTGCTATCGGGTTGGCCAGCAGATTAAAGTTAGGTCTCAGGGTAAATGCCACTTTTCCTATCGGGGGTTGAGATGGCGCCTGGAACACTTGCATTTGCCCTTGGCTGGGCGCCATCAATTGCTCAATGCTGCCACGGCCCTGGGCGGTCTGGAGGTCCTGGAGCAAATGGGCCATTTGCATCCGACCGCTGCACAAGTTGAGGAGGGATTGAGGAAAACCCGCTGGCCCGGAAGGCTGGAGTGGTTTAGCAGGGAGCCTCCGGTTCTGCTCGATGGCGCGCATAACAATGCTGGCATAATCGCTTTGCGCAAGGCTTTGCAGGAAGAGTACACCTATAAAAGGCTAATCATAGTTCTGGGTATAATGGCAGATAAAGATCTCCGGGGCATGTTACACAAACTGGCTCCCTTGGCTGACCACATTATTCTCACTCGCCCCAAATATGAAAGAGCAGCAGAACCGGAGTCTTTAAGGGAGATGGCGGGGAAATTTGCCGACAGAATTGAGTTGATTAGACCGGTTCCACAAGCCCTGAGAAGGGCTATGACGCTGGCCACTCCCGAAGATCTAGTAGTGGTAACTGGCTCTCTCTATTTCGTTGGTGAAGTAAAGGAGATCAAAGAAGAACAAGCCTAGTTGCATAAATATTGCTTAGGTAAATCAAGACTTCTTTGATGAAAAGCAGCTGTACTTTTCTTTATTTCAGGCAACCGTTATTTACAGGGTGGGCTATGAGAGAGACAATAAGAATGCTCGGGCTGTGCCTAGTGCTCGTGGCATTCTTATTCCCCGCCGAAGTGGTGGCACAATCAAAGGACGGAATTACGAGCTTCACCTCTCAGGGTAAAAAGGGTTCGGCCTATCGGCTGAGGGCCGACCATTTTTCTTATGATGAAAAGCAGGATATTTACACCGCTAGCGGTAATGTTATCCTGCACGCAGAGGGCAGTATTATATTTGCAGACCAAATTCGCCTGGATGGAGCTACCAAGGAGGCCATTGTTGAGGGCGATGTTCGCATAGAGCAGGGTAGGGACTGGTTGGAGGGGGAAAGGGCCTATCTGGACCTGGAGCAGGAAACGGGCGTAGTTGAATTTGGTAGAGGCTTTCTCGCAGATGGTAATTTTCACTTTAGTGGCGCCCTGGTGGAAAAGCTGGGTCCGCAAACCTACCATGTGCGGGATGGTACCTTCACTACCTGTGACGGCGATGAGCCCAGTTGGCATTTCCGAGCCAGTGACTTGAAAGTTACGGTGGAAGGGTACGGGATTGCCAAGCACACGAGGTTTCACCTAGGGCGTACCCCTGTACTATACACCCCCTACCTGGCCTTTCCGGCCAAGACAGAAAGGCAAACCGGCCTGTTAATGCCTCGATTTGGAGCAAGTGAGAGGCTGGGGTACTACTTCGATCTTCCCTTTTTCTGGGCTATTTCCAGAAGCACCGACGCAACTATCTACTCCCATTACATGAGCGAACGGGGACTCATGATGGGACCCGA
>JAJDNT010000070.1 GCA_022340515.1 Deltaproteobacteria bacterium | reverse complement strand
TCTTACTATTCTTAAAAATAAAAACGGCAACCTCTTCGGGGGCTTGCCGTTTTCTTTTGCCTATATTAACTTAGTTTGGTACACCACAACGAACACAGTTAGGGCAAAGGGCATAGAGCATAGAGCATAGCGGAAAAAAAGAGTAATAGGTAAAGGGTGAACGTTTAGGGAGCCAGTGCATAATCGGTTTACCGCGCACCGTTTACTGTCTGCCAAGCGGACTGCGTTAAGCGCCATGCCTTAGCTGTGCGAAGAGATAATATGAAAGTAATAAAAATCGGTGGGGGCTGCCTCACAGATAGTGAAACTATCGTCCACATCCTGGAGCTGGTCGCTCATAGGGGGCAGGGTAACATTTTCGTGCTCTCCGCTTTGAACGGTGTCACCGACACCCTCATAGAGGGCATGAATGGGGCCCTGGCCAGCGACGACAATATTCCTCAAATCATCAGCCACCTGAGGGAAAAGCACAGGTCGGTGGCTCGCTATCTCATCTCTAATTACAAAGACTATGAGGAGTTTGCCAGAGACTTAGACAAGTCTTTAAGTGAGCTGGAACGTTATTACTACGGCCTCAATTTCACCCGGGAGATCACAGCGCGATTGCGAGATGTGATCAGTAGTTATGGCGAACGCTTTGCCGTCGAGCTTTTTGCTAGCGGGCTCAATTGCCGCGGCATTAATGCCACCTACTGCATGCCTGAGAAAATAGGTTTGTCTACTGACGGCAAATTCGGCGATGCCACTGCCAAATTGAAAAAGACGTCCAGAAACTTGCAGCTCCACCTGACCCCCCTAATAAATGAGGGCACGGTTATCTTAGTTCCAGGATTTTTCGGAGTAAGTGAGGGAGGCGATATCACAACCTTTGGTCGTGGGGGCAGCGACTACTCGGCGGCAGTGGTGGCGGTGGCCATGCAAGCCGAGGTCCTGGAAGTTTGGAAGGATGTGGATGGTTTCATGAGTGCCGATCCTAAATTTGTCCCTGAGGCACAACTCATACCGGTTCTTTCATACGAGGAAGCAGCAGAGCTCTCCTATTTTGGTGCCAGGATTCTTCACCCTCGGACGGTGGAACCACTCAGGAAGAGTAGACTGAAGATAAGTATCAAGAACACGGTGAATCCTGACGGGCCCGGCAGTCTGATCACGGCAAAAAGCCCGCGGCCGAAACACGTAATCAAGAGCGTGGCCCACGACACCGATATCAGCATCATCAAGGTGCATGCCTCGGCTGTTGGTGCTCGCCCTGGCATTTTGGCCTTAGTAGCGGGCACACTCACTGAGAGCGAGATTAACATCAAATCGGTAGTTACTTCCCAAACCTGCATCAGTCTCTTGCTTGCCCGTCAGGACCTCGAGGCTGGATATCAAGCTCTGAAAAACTTGAAACCGAGACCATTTAGGCGTTTGGAGAGAGTTGATGATGTGGCTCTAGTGGGGATAGTGGGGGAAGGTCTGGCTCAGCGTAAAGGTATAGCGGCTCGCTGCTTCGAGGCAGTGGCCGGTTGCTCCGTCAACGTGGAGATGATTTCCTTTGGCCCCTCAAGGGTCGCCCTCTATTTTCTCGTCAAAAACAAAGACTTGCACAGTGCGGTGAACGCTATTCACAGCACATTTTTTTCGGAGCCCCGCTGCTACTAATACCATTTCCTACTATCCTATGATTATTTGCACGTGCCCTGCTTGACGCTCCTTGACAAAGACGGGTATCTTATGTCAAAGATAGCTATTGCAAGCTCAGGCCGAATAGATATCAAATGAATCTAAAGGAATACCGTAGCAACGTTTCTGCCGGCTCACCCAAAACCGACATCTTGACCGCAGAGAGCCCTTCTGATTTTTTGTGAGATTAAGGACAGTTGCACGTATTTTGTCCTTTGGAGGAGGATTGTTTTGCTGTTACCCGAATGGTCAACCCGCTGGTAAAAAAAGGAGGAGTACATGAGATTGCTGAAGGTGTGTGCAGTGTTAGTGGCGGTGGCATTGATTGCCACCACGAGTCTAGCAATTGCCGGTGAAACCCTAGACTCTGTTAAGAAAAGAGGATACTTGATAGCCGGAGTGAACGGCGGTGTCTTTGGTTTCAGCATGCCGGATGAAAAGGGTGTGTGGAAAGGCCTTGACGTGGACACGGCGCGGGCGATTGCCGCCGCAGTATTCGGCGATGCCACCAAGATAAAATATGTGCCCCTCACGGCCGTACAGCGTCTACCCGCTCTTCAGGCGAAAGAGATTGATGTGCTGTGTCGAAATACCACTCAGACGCTGACTCGTGAAACCGCCAATGGTCTGAATTTTGCCCACGTGAACTATTATGACGGTCAAGGGTTCCTGGTATCGAAGAAACTGGGGGTCAAGAGCGCCAGGGAACTGCAGGGCGCCACAGTATGCGTTCTGCCGGGGACCACAACCGAGATGAATGTGGCTGATTACTTCCGAGCAAATGGTATGAAGTGGAAGCCGGTTGTGATTGAACAGACGGCTGAACTTTCCAAGGCATATTTTGCCGGGCGCTGCGATGTCTTGACCTCGGACGCCTCTCAGTTGGCCGCCCATCGAGCAACGGCCCCCAATCCCGCCGAACATGTCCTCTTGCCTGAGATTATTTCCAAAGAGCCTCTCGCCCCGGTGGTACGCCACGGTGACGACCAGTGGTATGACATTGTCAACTGGACGGTCATGGCTCTGATTCAAGCTGAGGAATTTGGCATTAATTCGCAAAACGTAGATAAAGCGCTCAGGGATCCGAATCCCGAAGTCCAGCGTTTTTTGGGAGTAATACCTGGATTGGGCGCGGCGCTCGGCCTTGATGACAAGTGGGTCTACAATATCATCAAACAAGTAGGAAACTACAGCGAAATTTTCGAGCGCAATGTGGGGGTCAACACCCCTCTTGGGATGGAGCGCGGCTTGAATGGACTTTGGACAAAAGGCGGTCTAATGTACGCCGCTCCCTTTAGGTAATCGGATGATCGGGTGCCCCCTCCTTGGGGGCACCTAATGTATAAGGTAAGTCGGTTCCAGTTCGGATGTTTCACCAATGGTTTAATATACGGGCTAAACTCTGAACCGACTTCTAAGCCAGAGTCTTGCTGTGGCACAAGAAGTTGCAGATTCCCCGGAAATCACAGCGTCAACCAAGATTCCATTCTGGTACGATCCCACCAAGCGGGCCATCATTTACCAGGTCGTTGTTCTGGGCATGGTTGGGTTTGTGGCCTATTATCTTTTTACCAATACCCTGGCAAACCTTGAAAGACAGAACATAGCAACGGGATTTGGCTTCTTTAGCAAAGAAGCTTCCTTCGAAATTGGTGAATCCCCCATCCCTTACTCGGCGGCGGACACTTACGGTCGTGCCCTGCTGGTCGGCGCTCTCAACACCATAAAGGTTGCATTCATCGGGGTTATACTGACCGTCATTTTGGGCTCTTTCATTGGCATTGCCCGTTTGTCCAAAAACTGGCTGGTGGCCAAGCTTGCTTCATTATACATTGAGGTTATGCAGGACATACCTGTGCTCCTGCAGTTAGTTTTCTGGTACGCAGTTTTTTATGAATCCTTTCCCTCGCCCCGGCAGGCTCTTAGCCCTATAAGGGGCGTGTATTTTTCTAATCGTGGAATGGTTTTTGCCGTTCTCCAACCGCACCAGGTGTACGGTTATATGGCCCTTGCCTTCGTGGTTGGCTGTTTCGCAGTGTGGACTCTGCACCGATGGGCAAAAAAAAGACAAGAAAAAACAGGACAAATTTTTCCAGTATTTTTGGTCTCCATTGCTATTCTTCTGGTACTTCCTCTCGTCACCTGGTTACTGGGGGGAGCACCTCTGAAAATGAACTTTCCTAAGCTTGTAGGCTTCAATTTTGAGGGAGGTGCCACCTTAAGTCCTGAGTTCGCCGCCCTTTTATCAGGGTTGGTCCTTTATACTGCTGCCTTCGTTGCTGAAATAGTCCGCGCCGGCATCCAGGCCATAAGTCGCGGTCAAGTGGAAGCGGCCATGTCTCTGGGGTTGAGGCCCGGGAAAGTCTTGCGGCTTGTTATCTTACCTCAGGCCCTCAGGGTGATCATTCCACCACTTACCAGTCAGATGTTGAATCTCACGAAAAACAGCACTCTCGCTCTTGCAATCGGCTACCCAGACTTCGTTTCCGTGGCCAACACCACCATCAACCAGACGGGACAGGCGATTGAAGGTGTGGGTCTGATCATGGTGGTGTATCTTTTCTTCAGTCTGAGCACCTCGGCCTTAATGAACTGGTATAACAAGAAAGTAGCATTGGTGGAGAGATAGAACTCCTATGCAAGAAGTTCACCAGACCACAGTTATGAAGCCGCCAATTACCCGAGTAGGGGTTATAAGATGGGCGCGGGCCAATCTGTTTAGCTCGGTTTTCAACTCCTTTTTGACCGTTGTGACCATCTATTTCTTGTGGAAAATAGTGCCCGGGTTGATTCGCTGGGCCTTCATCGACAGCAGTTGGGCCACCACTGGGGCCCAATGCAGGGCTGGTGGCGGTGCCTGCTGGTCCATTGTGACCAAGAACGTGCGTTTTATCATCTTTGGCTTCTTTCCATACGAGTGGCAGTGGCGTCCCTTGCTGGCTATGATTATTTTATTTTCCCTTCTTATCGTCAGTAGGAACAGGCGTTATTGGAAGAAATGGCTGGGCTATCTGTGGCTCATCGGTCTTTTCGTCATGGGCCTGCTCTTGAAAGGTGGCTTATTCGGCTTGCCTTCGGTGGAAAGCACCAAGTGGAGTGGATTACCACTTACCTTGTTACTTTCAGTTTTCGGGCTGACGGCTGCTTATCCCTTAGGGGTTCTTCTTGCTCTGGGACGTCAGTCAAGAATGCCTGCCATAAAGTCCCTCTCTGTCGTCTATATTGAAACAATTCGCGGGGTGCCTCTCATCAGTCTCTTGTTCATGTCCTCTGTCATGTTTCCCTTGTTTTTGCCGGAAGGCATAACTATTAACAACATTCTCCGGGCGCAAGTGGCCATCATTCTGTTCACGGCTGCCTACATAGCAGAAGTGGTCAGAGGTGGTCTGCAGGCCATAAGCCGCGGGCAATATGAGGCAGCTGAGTCCTTGGGATTGAATTATTATCAGAAGATGCGACTAATTATTTTGCCCCAGGCATTGAAGATTGTGATTCCACCATCTGTCGGCATTCTGATTTCCGCTTTCAAAGATACATCCCTGGTGGTGATCATAGGGCTCTTTGATCTCCTCAAGACCACGCAAGCAACCCTATCCGATCCCAGATGGATGGGATTTAGTGTGGAGGCCTATATTTTTATTGCTTTAATTTACTTCACCGGTTGTTTTTCCATGTCCAGTTACAGTCGCCGCCTAGAGCGAGAGCTGTATAGAGGGACTTGATGCTGGATTCTTGATACCGGATACTGGAGACTGCATAGATGGATACTGGGTATTCGCCAAGATTAAATAAGAGAGATGCACATGGCCAATGAATTGCCAGACAAAAATAATGAGAAGCTAGAGAGTGATCCTATTGTTGAGATCATTGATATGCATAAGTGGTTTGACGATTTTCATGTTCTCAAGAATATAAACCTTACCGTCCACAAAGGAGAGCGAATCATCATTTGCGGCCCTTCAGGCTCAGGCAAGTCAACCCTTATCCGTTGTATTAACCGCTTGGAGGAACATCAACGGGGCCGGATTATCGTCGATGGCATCGAACTAACCAATGATTTGAAGAATATCGAGAAGATCCGTGAAGAGGTGGGCATGGTATTTCAACACTTCAACCTTTTTCCCCACCTGACTATTCTGGAAAACCTCACCCTGGGGCCAATATGGGTAAGAAAAACTGCGAAAGCTGAAGCGGAAGAAACCGCTATGTTTTTCCTGGAGAAGGTGCACATCGCTGATCAGGCCCGAAAATATCCGGGGCAGCTTTCAGGGGGACAACAGCAGCGAGTGGCCATTGCCCGTAGTTTGTGCATGAGACCGAAGGTAATGTTGTTCGACGAGCCTACCTCTGCCCTAGATCCTGAAATGATCAAAGAAGTTCTAGACGTTATGATCGACTTGGCAAAAGAAGGCATGACCATGCTGGTAGTCTCTCACGAAATGGGTTTTGCCAAGAGCGCGGCCCACAGGGTGCTTTTTATGGACGAAGGTGAAATTCTGGAGGAAAACACGCCGGAGGAGTTTTTTGATAACCCTCAGCACGAGCGCACCAAACTATTTCTCAGTCAGATTTTGCACTGAGGGTTTAACCTTTATGCGTTTTTTGTAGGGGGAGTATTGGTGTAGTGGAGTACTGGAGTATTGGAGAAAATTTTGGATCTCGGAGTTAATTATATTCCATTACTCCAGTTTGTTCCCTTTCGAAAGTGCGCGAAAAAGCTAACCGCAACCAAATCGTTACCGGCCCACATTAAACTGTTTTCACCTCTATTCGTTTACTTTTTGCTGCCCCGCTCTTCCCCATGGTGATTGTCAAAATACCATCTTTGTAACGAGCTTCCACCCGATCAGGGTTCACCGCAGTTGGCAAGGGAATGGATCTGCTGAATCTACCGTAGGCCCTTTCTTTAAAGTGGTAATGCTTTCCTTGTTCCCCGGTTTCCTGTTTTTTTTCACCAGTTACAGTGAGCATATCTGCGGTGACTGATATATTAATATCGTCAGGATTGATCCCTGGGACTTCTACTTCGGCCACCAGGCTGGCCTCGGTTTCCACTAGGTCCAAAGATGGATTCCAATGCTGCTCATGGGCTGAGGACTCCCGGGAGAATCGATCCCAAATGCGATCCATCTCCCGCCTCATACGTTCAAGCTCTCCTTTGACGGATTCTGATTTTATCAGCATTGTCTCTTAACCTCCTTGGAGATCTACTTTTGCTTAGAATGACTAGCTACATAAACTTAATTAATATAAGGTTCTTAGCAGGCTGTGAAATTATTTCTTACTGGCTCAAACATAAGAATAACAGGCAATCATGTCAAGAACCGTATCGTTTGTAATCTTATGATAGATTTAAGAAACTTCTGACAATTGCATGGGACTGTTCAGGCGAAGGGGCTTAGGGGAAAATGTAGAATTACTTCAGAGGTATATCCCTTGAGTAGGGGTTAGGGAACTATAAGATCGAAAATGTAGGAAGATTCTTCTCCGCCGAGGATAAGACGGTGTTTGCCGCTCTGCAGCTTTACGCGCTTTTTCTCTTCTCGGCCCCCGATCTTGATGTCCTCAACCATTGTTCCGCGGCTGCTGACTGTATCAATTACATAATAGTCATTGTCCACGATGGTTATCAAACAGTGACACCGGGATATTCGATAGGGCTCCATGTCTTCCAAATTTAAATCATTGGATCCAAAGACACTGCTACTGGCGGCTCTGCCAATCTGAAAAGGTATTTTGGTGATCTCTATT